>JABUTA010000263.1:0-1228 GCA_021443845.1 Parasporobacterium sp. | reverse complement strand
GCTGTATCCCTTACGGATGAGCAGGTCAGTGAAGTGTTCGGATATATAGCAGAAAAGACGGACTGATATGAACATTGAGATAATGTCAGCGTGCATGAAAACGCTTAATGAAAAATTTAACGGGAATGTGCCTGAGGAGGCAGCCACAAGGCTGATGGAGGAAATGGGATATCTGGAAGAGCTGACCTGGATGGGGGATGTGCTTATCCTGGCAGGAAAGATTTCGGATATGTCCGCTGATATGGGTTATCCCATCGCTGATGCGGATTCACTGGATTCTTCTTTCATCGCGTATCTGATGGGCACAACCGATATCAACCCCCTGCCGGAAAGCCTGGGAGGTTTTGATATTCCCTGCAGCTGGAACAGTGAAGGTGCAAATGGGCATGACAGGGATATCACTATCCTTGATGTTGCAGAACCGGTATATTCCCGCATAAGGCAGGAACAGGATGACTGGCCGGACGTGATGCTGTGGTCTGTGCCGGGCACGTTTTCGGATATGAAGATGAACCGTATTTTCAGGAATCTGAAGAAGATAAGCAAACTGGCGGTCATCTGTTCATGTACATCCGAATGGCTGAAACTGTATTCTGAGCAGGCAGGCATATGCCTGCAGGATGTCCCGAAAGCTCCGCTGATCCATATGTGTTCCATCAACAGTCAGAATGCCCGGGCCGGATGGCTGAACCCTGCAGATATGGAAATCTTACGGGAACTGAATCCGAGAACAATGAAGGATTTCGCAAGGGCTCTCGGGTTGATAAATTACGGCTGTCATAAGAAGGAACTTATTGAAAGGATACGGGAGGGCACATTTTCCCTGCAGGACGCTGACATGGCTATTGGGGATCTCAGGAGAGCCATCAACATTCACAGGATGACCTGGCTTGCATGGTATAAATGTATTGTTAATGAGTCACATATAAATGTATAATGTAGTCCATGGAGAGGGCTGCTGCTCCATGGATATTTTTACAGATTTTTACGATAGAGGCGGATCGTTATGGCGATATTTGTGTGCAAGCAGTGCGGGAGTACGAGCAACTGAGCTATTTCTGAATGGAGAAGAGTTTATTTATGGATACTTATATATACGGTCCGGACAGCTTTCTGCTGACGGACAATGATGAAGAGGATGAAAATGAGGAATCCTTACGGCTTGCAGAGCGGGCAAGAGCCCAGATGGACTGGATGGACAGCTATATGGATTCCCTGGCAGAGATGG
>JABUTA010000262.1 GCA_021443845.1 Parasporobacterium sp. | reverse complement strand
GACAGAGAAGCGCTGGATATCATAGGTAAGGCATTTCCGGACAGAAAAACCATTGGAATATATGCTGATGATATACTGAAAGGCGGCGGAAATATCCACTGCATAACCCAGCAGATACCTGTTGGATGAAAATATAAGTATCAAAACTTTCCCAATATCTAATCTGGTTTAGATTGAGAAAATGGTGCTCTTGCGGGCATAGAGATTTTTCTGATTCACCCGCAGCGATAGTATCTTCTCGTACCATCGGGTAACCTGAAATTGGATTGAGAAAATGGTGCTCTTGCGGGTGTTGGAAAAAATTAAAAGAAAGAAACAATTATGAGAAATATCAGAACAGCTGCAGTTCAGATGCAGTGCAGCACTTCAGTAAGTGAAAATATAGCAAAAGCCGACAGGATGGTCCGTGATGCGGCGGCAGAGGGAGCACAGGTCATACTGCTTCCGGAACTTTTCGAAAGACAGTATTTCTGTCAGGAGAGAAGATACGAATACTATGATTTTGCATCATCAGCAGAAGACAATGAAGCAGTCAATCATTTTAGGGCTGTGGCAGCAGAACTTGAGGTGGTGCTCCCCATAAGCTTTTACGAGCGCAGGGGCAACAGCGTGTTCAATTCCATTGCCATGATAGATGCTGACGGAACCCTGATGGGTGTTTACAGAAAGACCCACATTCCGGATGATCATTACTATCAGGAAAAGTTCTATTTCACTCCGGGAGACACAGGTTTTAAGGTTTGGGATACCCGTTACGGCAGAATAGGTGTGGGAATATGCTGGGACCAGTGGTTTCCTGAGACAGCCAGATCCATGGCACTTATGGGGGCGGAAATACTTCTTTACCCCACAGCCATCGGAAGTGAACCTATTCTTAACGTGGATTCATCAGGGCACTGGAGAAGAGTAATGCAGGGACATTCGGCAGCCAATCTGATGCCTGTTATCGCAGCCAACAGAATCGGAGTTGAAAAAGTGGGACCCTGTGCAGAAAACGGTGGGCAGGCATCAGCACTTGAATTTTACGGCAGCTCATTCATCACAGACAACACCGGAGCCATAATCTGTGGCGGCAGCAGAAATAAAGAAGAAATACTGACAGCAACATTTGACCTGAATGAACTGGATAAAGAACGCCTTTCCTGGGGATTGTTCCGGGACAGACGCCCGGAAATGTATAGGATCATCACAGAAACGGGTGCGATTTGATATAGGTTACGTGGTTAAGATAGTTCATATTGTATGTTAGATGTGCTAAAATGTAATATATTGCTGAATTATGCATTGGAAAATAGTTTAAAGATGCCATGGCAAGTATATGATCGTTATTACTGTCAGGATTATGAGCATAGGAGAGAAGTATATGATGTATCCGTTTTTAACATTGACTGATGGCACGGAAATAGTCCATTCAGAAATGCATGAAGATAATACTGTAAAAGTATACATAGAAAAGCCTGATGCAAATGATTGTTTTCATCATGCAGTATGTATGTTGCCTATGTATGAGTGGCAGGATATATTCGGATTTTCTGAAGATGAAATTTCAGGTTATATGAAAATAATACAATCGACAGCGCATCTGATTCTTCAATTTGCCAGGGACGGAGGATTCGACAATGCCTCAGGTCTTTAAAATCGGTTCTTACTGGGTTTACTTTTGGGCTAACGAAAGTGATCCGCTGGAACCTGTTCATGTCCATGTATCACAAGGTGCACCGGCTGCCAATGCCACGAATATCTGGATTACAGCTGCGGGAGGGTGTTTCCTGTGCAATAATAATTCCAAAATACCAATTCATACTTTAAAAAATATAATGGCGATAATTGAAGCCAGGAGCGAAGAAGTTATCGAAAAATGGAAAGAGTATTTTGGTAATGTCACATATTATTGCTGAAATGGAAACCTGAACTGTGCAGGGGAAACATTTGTTTTTATGTTTTCTCCGTGCTATGATATTGAAACAGTGATTGTGGAAGAATTTCCGGAATATCCGGAAGAAAGGAACAGTCTGATCATCTGATGGGATGACCGGATCAGGCGATAATAATATGGCAGCACCTATTAATAAAAATAAAATGGCGGTGATCAAGAAACTCATGGCCATGGATAAACTCATGGCAGTGTTCTGTATGGGCACCAATATGCCCCTGGTAGAATGCAATCCCGAAACCTTCAATGATCAGGTATTCGTCTTTGAATCAGAGGAGCTTATGAAGGAATTCGCAGCC
>JABUTA010000261.1 GCA_021443845.1 Parasporobacterium sp. | reverse complement strand
TAAGATTTCCGGAACGTACCCAGTACGTATGTTTGTAAAAGAATTCGGCACTGGGAATAGTCATCTCGAAGACCCATGGACATCTAAGCTGCCCATATTTCCATGACTTGAAGATATTAATCTCCGGAAGGAATTCATATTCTTCCTGTTTCTGGATATATGTATTGAATTCCCATCCATTAATTGCTTCAGGCCTATTAACAGTATGCGAATCTCCACCGCCCGAGTGCTGCACTTCATAAGCTGTCATTGTATATACTGGATTATCGTAGTAAGTAAATGAACCTGTAGACAGAGATACATCTGAAAGTCTAAAGTTCAATTTAGTTCCGGACTTGACTATGAAAGAGAGTTGTTCATTAATTCCAAAATGAATAGTGTGTTCCGTTGAAATTGACTGTTCTTTAATAAAAGGAAGTCTTAACACAGTGCCAAGCTTGTCTACTTCTATATATCCATCTGCGTTAGGCTCTTTTACTGTACTCCAGTATATAGACTCGCCTGTGATTCTTTTGAGTCCGTTGTCATACCACTTTTCTTCATTTGAGTCTGCATATACAGCAGGCTCTTCATTTATTTCTTCATTTAACAATTCATCAATATCCATCATGAACCTCCTGAGACTGTCAGCAGAAAGTCTGCATCCTTCTTGAAGGGTGACCTGCTGAATTTAATCGTCTTTTTATTAGTGTAAGAATATACTTTGAACTCCGGATCAGGAAGATATAAGTTGAAGTCCTTCTCCTGTCTTCCTACTATAGCCTTAAGTTTTTTGATGCTGTCAGAAAATGACATGAGTACATCCACTGAAAGAGAAAGAACCAGAACCTTATTATTGATTACAGAAGGCGGAGCCACATAATAATATCTGTTATATTCCGGAATATATGCATAGTTTACATTCTGGATCTGGCTAAAGTCCACACTTCCGATTGAGATTTCAGGTCCTTCCACATCAAAGGCTGCCACAGGATGAACATTG
This sequence comes from Parasporobacterium sp., assembly GCA_021443845.1. GTDB lineage: Bacteria > Bacillota > Clostridia > Lachnospirales > Lachnospiraceae > RGIG5612. Next base: position 1,257 of record JABUTA010000261.1, on the reverse strand, counting down.
TTAAGAGTTATAATTGGAGTGATCTCCTTAACCAGATGGAAGGAATCAGATGAGTTATTATATAGATGTATAGTCATATATCAGTCCTCCTCTGAAAAATATGGATAAGCAATTGAGTTGATTACATCCTTCATCACGATATCCATGTAGTTGAAGTTAGCTATATTTCTCTCATCTGATATCATATCCTGTGTCTTGGTTACTCCTATATTTCCACCTCGGGTCCTTTCGATTGTATCCGTATGTGTGTCTACAGTCTCCTGATCTGTATATGAATCTCTTACAGTGCTGCTCTTTGATACTTCCTTTTCAGATGTCATATCATCGGGGACCTGCATTGCTGTGGCAGATGATGTACTGTCTCCATAGTCTTTCTTGGTATGTACTGAGCCGATGATATGAGTCTCTGTCTCAGTTCCATCCACATTCCAGATGGGGTTATATTCAAGAGATAAGGTCTTGAAGAGCTTCTCCCACTTGTATGCATTTGAGCGGATACATGCTCTGATACAAGCTTCATTGATATCATAGTCTTCATCTACAAGTGCCAGGCTCCCCAACTTCTTAAGACCATAGGCTGTATCATAGTCTTCAGGTGCTTCAAAGTATGGACCTAAATATTCTACAGATGAAAAACTACTGGGTATCAGAGTCTTCCCCTGCTCCTTCAGAGCCTTCACGAAATGCCATACTGTTTTCTGATTCATTTCCATTTCCTCCTTCTTCATTATTTAAAATCAAATCATTATTCAAGTGCTCCCATGGTTTTGAGAATTTAACTGTGAGAGGTGTCTCAGGCTGAAGTTTTTCATTCACCTCATCCAGCCATGTCTGTCTGCTCTGGAGCAATATGGTTGGATATATTCTTGCAAAGGTTGTATATCCTTCAAGTTCCGCACTTGTTACCTGTGCCATTTTTGAACCGGATGAAAGACTGTGACCATAGAATGTCATGAATCTTCTTAAGATATCATCATGAAATTTTGAAAGGTATTGAAGCTTGTCGGTCTGGGATGGGTCTGTAAGCGAAAGCATTGTTACAGGCTCCATGCCTTCTGCTATTGCTTCAAAGGCTCCTTCATATGTAATTGCTCTTGTGTTTCCGGCTTCAACGTCATCTATTGCTTCATCTATGGCTTTCTTAACCTTGCTGTTAGCGGATATTGGAAGCGGATTCACTCTTGATTTCTTAAGGCAGCTGATAAGTGAGATATCAGTCTCTGCGAACATCTCAGCGAAGTTATCAAGCAGCAGTTA
>JABUTA010000260.1 GCA_021443845.1 Parasporobacterium sp. | reverse complement strand
TTATAATATATATATTGAAAGTTTTCGAAATTAAAAAGGACAGGCGCGAACCTGTCCTTTAATAATCTCGCTTTAACTATTTTTGCGAGGCCTTGGCCGCCTTCATTGCCGCGCGCCGGTTCTTGGCATCGAAGAATCTCGACTGGTTGGTTGTAAGTGCGATGAAAAGGAATAAGAATAATCCTACGCCGATATCCTGAACAGCTGAAGGAAGTCCGAGAGCAAGGATTCCGGCTGTCATCATCTTAATACAGAAAGCACCGATAAATACGCCAAGAGTAAAGTTAGTATATTTTGATAAGTAAAGTCCGATGAATACTGCCGGGAATGCGGTAAACATCATACCCATGTTGTTATTAAATGTTGATGAAGCTTCAATGCTTCCCTTTAATGATACATTCACACATGAAGCTATACCAAGGATAAATCCGCACAGAAGATAGCTTAAAATAACATTCTTCTTTTCATTTACGCCGATATTGTTGGCAACACCCTGATTGTATCCAAGTGATCTTACATTATATCCAAACTTGGTATATGTAAAGATTACGAAGAAGATAAGCATTGCTGCAATTGCCAGCACATAAATCCAAGGACTTCTTCCGAAGAAAGTGTAGTTAAGACCTGAGAACTTAGCGCCTGCTCCGTCATTTGCCACCCTTTCAATAGTCTCATAAATAAGCATAAGACCGATACTGATAACAAGTGTCGGTATCTTGAAAATAAGATAAAGGGCCGCGTTTATCATACACAGAAGCATACATACAACAATGCATAACACCAGAAGAACAAATGAAGGTGAAACGGCTGTAGGATTAGCTTCAATAATAGGCTCTCCGATAGCTTTTACTATAGGTGTAACGATGAAACTTGTTGTTACACATATAATACCCATGGAGAAATCCCATCTGTCATTGATCATATTGCATGCCATCGCCAGCGCAATAAGAGCACTTAAAAGTGCCTGCTTAGCAATAGAATCCAGACTGCTGAGATTACCGAATACTGTCTGTGTGCTGAATACTCTGGTTAATATAAGGAAAAGCACATATATGGCAACCGGCCATACAAGCGTCTTCCATGTATTACCTACTGCTCTCTTAAATGTCATGGTCTTAAACCCTTTCTCAAATATATAAAATATATTTTAGTACACATATAATTTCCTGATTCTTCTCCGAACCTCATATCAGTATTAAAATACCCTTCCGGGTGCCGGTTAAAGCACCCGGAATATAAGCATAAATTTAATTATTTCTCGCCGCGGCGAACAGCAATGTCATCAAGTGAGAAAGCTTCTGCAAATGCACGAAGTTCATCAAGTTTTGAATCTGCCTGCATATATGGCTCAAGTTCATTAAATGTATATGGTGGGTTATCTGCTGAACAGTAGTTAATAGCTGTTTCAAAGTCTTCAGCTGATCTGCAGATAATGTAGCTCATGTTGATTGACGGAACGCTGTTGTCCACTGTCATCATCTTATGACCTTCCATAGCATTGTAAAGAAGTACGAAAGCAATCATAGAGTCAGCACATGTACCTGTTGTAGCAAATGTTAATGTGCCGTCCTTGAAAGCTGCAAGAGCATCCTTGTTAGGGTCATAGCAGTTAAGCTGGATCTTACCGCTCTTTCCTGCATTGATGAGTGGCTGATAAACTGTTGATACTGTTTCAACTGATGAGAAGATAGCATCTACCTGATCACCGAACTGAGCAAGGATATCTTCTGCTGCGCCTGCCTTATCAAAGCTTAAGCCTTCTGTAACGATCTTAGCATCGCTGTATGTCTGGATTTCTTCTCTGGCTGCAATAAGTCTTGTATCCATCTGAGCTGAAAGACCTTCCGGGAATCCATGAAGAGCGAAGTTTCTGGCACCTGCTTTATACATTTCATCAACGATGTCTTTAGCGATTCTTGTTTCATCTTCCCAAACTTCACCAACGAAATATGGATTTGATGAGAATGAAGCATAATCAGCGCTTAATGATGATGGGTCGTTAGATGTAACGATATACATACCATACTGCTCGCAGATTTCTACAAGCTTAGCCATGATTGTGCCCGGGTGAAGGTTGATGATTCCATTGTAACCTGCAGCACCGAAGTTCTGAACTGCCTGGATAGTCTGCTCAGGATCTGTACCGCCGATAGCTGCTTCGAATTCAACGCCGCACTTGTCGCCGATTGATTTTAAGCATCCCATGATATCAATAGCCCACTGGCATGATGTATCATAAAGG
>JABUTA010000025.1:52853-54772 GCA_021443845.1 Parasporobacterium sp. | reverse complement strand
GGCAAATTCTGTTTCCCCTGCCGGGATCAGCTTTTCACCCGTCTTTACATAATGAATGTTATCTATCGTATATCTTCCGCCATCGAGAAAGAACGGTACAAGGATCTCCCCGTCTGTTTTTATGCCGCCTTCATTTTCCAGAGTTTCCCTGAGGACATCATTTTCTAACGGATAATGGCCTCTCAGGGTGGAATCGCTTCTGCTTACGATTACAAATCTCCGTCCATCAGCTGCCTTTAATATATTTCTGGCAATTTCCTTATGCGCTCTTTCAGTTTCCTCAGCTGTAAAGCTTCTGGAGTTTGTCAGGATGTAGAACATCCTGTTTTCACCTTCAAACCCTGCCTTGATGTTTTCTTCTGACCAGTCGGTATATACAAACACATCATGAACAGTCTGTGTGCCTGTGGGATCATCATCAAGCACTATTATTTTGTAATCTTCATTGTTATGTTCTTTTGCCATGCCTTTTCCTCTGAATCACTCTATCATCCTGATTGCGTTGCTGAAAAATCCCGAGCCCCCAAAATTCCCGGACTTTAATACAAGCCTCATTTCGGGCTCCTCAACCGGGATAAGGATCGGGACTCCGGGTGCTATGCTTTTCCCTATCCAGAAGCTGTGGTATCCCAATGCTTTGATTACTGCCCCTGAAGTTTCTCCTCCTGCAACAATAATTCCCTTATATCCGTCCTTCTTTGCATAAATGCTCAATTCGGAAAATGCTTTTTCAAAAACCTCAGGTATATTCCGGCCGTTGAATTCAGGCTCAATCCTGTCACTTTTTGCACTGCTTTTTATCAGAACTTTATTATGTCCGTTGAGTTTATTCCATTGCTCCAGTAAATAACCGGGCTCATCGATCAGTCTCTTAAGGTTCAGTTCGACTATTTCCTGCCCTTCTGTTTTGTATTCATTTATCTGCATTTCTGTTGCTTCAGAGCAGCTTCCGGATAATATAACGGTCTTTCGTTCTGCCTCAGGCTCTTCAAAAGAAAATCCTCTTTCCTGGATGTCCTTTTTATAAATACCTGCCAGATGTTCAAGAAGACCCGATCCTCCTGTAATAAGCTTAAGATCTGCAAAGGCTTCTGCCACCTTTTTTCCCTCTTCATCATCTGCATAGTCCGGAACGACATAAAAATGCTCATATGCCTCAGAAGCTTCCTTTATCATTCTTCTTTGCGTATCGGAAGAATCTCCCCCACGAAGCACCACACATGGATATTTGCTCTGGGGACTCATCAGTTCAGGAATAGATGATTTTGTCATTGGGTTCAGCGGATGGTTTTTCATGGGGCTGTCGCTTAATTTTACACCGTTAACATAAATAGTCCCATTTTCCACAGTTCTGCCGTTTACCGGTAATGCCGGGCAAAGTACGGTAAACGGCACGTCCATACATTCCATAAGATTGTCCGCTACAGGGCCAATGTTGCCCTTAGGCGTAGAATCAAAAGTTGAACAGTACTTATAATATATGTGTTCAGCACCCATCCGCACCAGCCATCTGTATGCCTTTTCTGATTCTGCTGCGGCCTCTTCAGGAGGTATGCTCCTTATCTTAAGTGCAATTACCACTGCATCTGGATACTGCTCCATATCCGTCAGATAATCAGATTCAACTCCGTTCAACAGTATTGTATTAAGCCCTTTTGAGGCAATGAATGAAGCAGCATCTCCTGCGCCTGTAAAATCATCGGCTATGCAGCCTATCAGTATTTTTTTCTTCATAATCTTTCCAATGCAGTTATTACATTTTGTCGAGCATTTCTTTTACTCTTTCCACAGCGAGACGAGGGCTTATAAGAACCGGCTTATCAATTTCAGAAAGATACGGCTCCATTACATGCATGCTTCCCTGGGCCAGAACGATTACATCATGATCTTCTGCTGTTATAAGCTTTTACTAGATTATC
>JABUTA010000025.1:47480-52774 GCA_021443845.1 Parasporobacterium sp. | reverse complement strand
AGCGTAACGTTTTGGGCCATCTCTTCCACCAGTCTGCAGCTTGGCCCCATTGTAGATGCAACTGTGCCTATAACGGCGATCTTGCTGCCCAGTTCTACTGCTTTCTGATCCATAGGCTCATCTATCTTCAAATATGGTATTGAAATCAGATTTCTTGCAACTGAACATGCCTCGCCCACAGATGAACACTGGTTCAGAATCATGCATGCTCCAAGATCCTGTGCGATTTTGGCGTATTCACATACTCTGGATGTCACATGGGGTGTGATATGTCCGTTTTTCTTCACCTCCGCAAGGAGACTGTCGTCTATGATATTGATCATTTCAACATCTGGAATTATCTCTGCAAATAAATCTTTTAATTTTGATAATGTAACCTCACTTGTGTGTATTACTGCTACTTTCTTCATTTTTAGTCCTTTCTTTTTGTTATTATGTTTATGCATTGATAAGAACAGGTGTAACCATCTTCATCCATTCAATCAAACTGCATACTTTTGACTTTGTAAAATGTTTATGTAATAATCTTCCCAAATAATCCGGAGGATTTCACTATGACTGTTTCTGATGTTGTTATAGATATTCTTTTGTCTCCGTTTCCGGAGGAAATGTTCTCAACCGATTACTCTCTTTTATATCTTCTTGAGGGTAACATCTCATTAACTCTTCCCGGAAGGAACGTGCATATGGCAGCAGATGACATCCTGTCCGTAGACCCCGGCAGTCATTACTCTGTCCATAGTGAAAGCGATTCACACCCTCTGCTCTGTATTGTCCATATAGATCCTGTTTTCTTTTCAGAAAGCGGCATTGCCCTCAGCATGTACTGCGATTCTCAGAAAGATGCAAATATAGGTTCTTATGACAAGATAAGACTTATACTACGCGAACTGTTGAAAACAAAAAACCTCCGTGACGCTTACTACCGTAAGCTCAGCTGTTATTATCAGCTGATAGACCATCTCCTCACATACCATTCCCTGTCGGATTCAGGTTCTGCAACTGTAGATCAGATGCTTCAGATCCATCAGTATGTGGAACGGAATTATCTTGATAAAATAAGTCTCAATGAGTTAAGCAGCGTTCTTCATTACTCACCTGCCTATCTTTCGAGGCTTATCAAGAAAAAATTAGGCATGAGCTTTACTGAATATGTTCATTCAGTGAGGCTTTCCCATGTTGCAGAACAGCTCCGCAACACCAAAAAACAGATAACCCATATCGCAATGGACTGCGGTTTTATGACCACCGCTTCACTGAGCAAGCTTTTTAAAAAAGTATATGGCTGTTCCCCATCTGAATACAGGAACAGTTTTAACCGTCCCTCAGAGAAAAGTGCAGAAGCCGAAAAACGACTGCAGGAACACCTCGGCATAATACCTGTTTCCCAGGACAGTTTTTCCGGTACCAGCGAAACCATACATATAGACTGCAGCAGCACAGGAAAACATATATCACCTATATGGAGCTTTGCAGCAAATGTCGGCCTTTTTGCGGATTTCTGTCTTAAATCCCATAACAGACTTATCAAAATTTTTCAGGAAATCGGAATCAAACATATACGTTTTTCCCACGTTTTTGACAAGCGGGTGGTTAATTTCACATCTCCTGAAAAAAACGGTATTACCTTCGTTCCTGATGTGCTGGAACTCATATACGAAATAAACCAGTCCGGAATGGCACCGTTTTTTCGCATTGAAAGCTGGAGTTGTATGTGTCAGGAAGCCGGTTCTAATCCAAACCTTCTCTCTTTTTCTTCTTTTGATGAATACCTGAGTGCACTGAACCAGTTCATCGTGTATCTGGGAAGTTTCAACTTTGATTCCTCCCTTATATCCGAATGGCAGTTTGAGCTGTGGGAGCCCTTTTCAACTGGTCTTAATGATGAATACTTCCTTGCTTTCTCCATGCTTCAGAAAAGTCTGAAACAGCACCTTCCTGATGCACTTCTTGGGGGCTGCGGTATTTTGATCGGTCAGAACATCACCAGTGAATCCATGTTCGTTCAAAAGTGGAAATCATCAGCCCTTATACCTGATTTCTTTTCAGTAAGCTATTATCCATACACAGAGCTGGGAAGCAAATTAAAATATAACGCAGATTTTGATGCACTCCCCAAATCACTGACAAGACTGAAAGAAGCCCTGGATAATTCCGGTTTTTCCGGTCGGCAGATATATATTACCGAATGGAACTCTTTTTATAAAACAAAGTCTTACTTTAATGACAGCCTGTGGAAGGCATCATATGTCATAAAATGCATCAGTGAAAGCATAGGCAAGGCTGCCGTACTGATATATGATACCTTTGTAGATGATAACGAAAAATCATCTCCGTCCGCTCCCCTCAGAGGACTGCCGGGACTTCTTAATGATATAATGATAGAAAAGCCGGCGTTCCGTGTATTACGTGCCATGCGGCATTCCGGTTCAAACGTTCTCACCAACAGACCCGGATGCCTGGTGACATTCAATTCCATACAGAGAATCAACCTTTACTTATACAATTTCCAGCCGTTTAATGCTTTTTTCTATCATGTTGAAGATGTATCATCATTCCGCCCTGATGGATTGGCAGCTTATCTGGAACCAACCGAACCCCATGCATTTCATCTGGAATTCCATGATATACCGAACGGGGTATACCTTATAGAAATATATAAAATAACAAATGCCCGGTCTTCAATATTATCAAAATGGGTGAATAACGGCTGTTTCAACTATGACAGCCGCATCAGGGGTATCCCCCTTATTCTTGAAACCGGAATTGAGGCAAATCTCCAGACTGTAAACGTAAATGACATGACGCTGCGTTTAAATTATGTACTGGAACCACAGGAAGTATACAGTATCAATATAAAACTCAGATAACCCCTTAACTGACATTGTATAGCCCCTGAATCGATTACATTCAGAGACTATACGTCAGTGTGGGTTGGGTATATGGAAACTTTATGCTTAATCTTTGTCCAATGGTTTTCCTGACTGTTCTGCAAACAGCGGCGGAAGAAGATCATCAAGACGCATCTTTTCTATGACATTGTGCCTTAGTATCTTGTAAACTATTTCCTCAGAGTATTGGATACCCTTAAGGTCTCGTACAGGTCTTCCGTCTGTCACTGTCCATCCGAACCAGTACCTTGCCCTTGTAATGATACCTCCTCCTTCTAAGGGTTCACTTATGTTCACGCCTATACGGTCGGCCATTCCTTCCGTTGTGTTGACCGAGCCATTAAATATGACTCCGCTTTTTCTTAATGCAGAAGCTGCATCTTCTGTCAATCCGCATTTTAAGAAATCCAGACTGTTATGTCTTGAAGTCCATTTTGGATCACCTTTTCCGTCATCAAACGACTCTGTCATTTTGCCGTCCCGTACATCCCAGTGGTCCAGAGGATCCCAGATTTTATATCTCAGATTCCCAAACTTTGCATCTATGCCTTCAGGTGCATGGCAGAACCACGAAAACCACCATCCGAGCATCTGTCCCGTGCAGTTTTTAAGTACAACCTTCATATCAGCATATGCAGATCCGTCCGGAAACATACAGTACCGGTTTTCTGAGTTTGGGTTGCCTCCTGAGCAGATGGTGCTCATGAACTTATCACCGGGTATACCATCCTCCAGTTTCATAGGCTTCCGTATAATTTCTTCAAGCTCAGGAGGCGGCATTCTTACCGGCAAATCCATATATTTTGCATAGCTGAGTTTTTTCTCAGCTTCTGATAATTGATAGCTCACAAACCTGTCCTTTCTTCTAATCTTCATTTATCGGCTTACTGCCCTGTTCTTTATACAACAGCGGCAGCATTTTATTAAGCCTAAGTTTTTCAATGATGTTGTGCCGATGTATGGATCTTGCCAGTTCAGTGCTGAACTGTGTTTCCTTAAGATCCCTTACGGGTTTTCCGTCTTTTATAGTCCATCCGAACCAGTATTTCGTATTTGCAGTAAAGCCGCCTTCAGGCCTCGGCACATACATATTCATAACTATACGGTCACACATTCCTTCAGAGGAATTAACCAGTGTCGAGAATATGATCCCTTTTTCACGAAAGTCTTTAACGATTTCCTCAGGCACTCCGTACTGTTCAGGTTTCTGTGACTGGTGGTTGGTATAATATTTCGGACCTCCGGCACCGTCATCAAAAGACTCGACCATTACATCGCCATACGTATCCCAATGATCAAGGGGGTCCCAGAGCCTGTACCTCAGGTTGCCGTTTGTGTCTTTAATGCTTGCCGGCCCATGTAAAAACCATGGAAACCACCATCCCAGCATCTCATCCGTGCAGTCAGTCAATTCCATTGTAACCTCTGCATATATGGATCCGTCAGGCATCTCACAGTATTTATTCTTCGATGAGGAATTAAAGTCTGTGCTGAGTCCCTTCAGCAGCTGTTCTGCAGGAATCGCATCCTTCAGATCCATCGGAATCTTAAGCTCTGCTTCTTCTTCCTCAGTAGGGAAATCTAACGGCATATAATAATATTTTGAATAGCTGAGAGTTTTTTCCTCTTCTGTCAAAGGTATCGCTGCCATGTTCATTCTCCTTATGATCAATTACGTGCTGAATTCGCTGCTGCCTTGATATTTGCCTTCTGTGCATCTTCCATAAGCTGTTTATCAGATCTTCCGACAAAGTTTGTTTTTGTCAGGACAATGAATATTATTGACAGTACAGAGAATCCTGCGAAGAAAAGATATGACGTACTGTATCCGCCAGGAAGATCTGCAAGCTTGCTCATTACCAGAGATGCTGCACCCTTGATTATACCGCTTATGAAATATATAACTGTCCATGCATTAACGAAATCATATCTTCCCCATCTTGATGTGGTTACAGACATCGTCATATTATTGCCTGCTGCACATGAGTTGATAGCGATACAGATACCGATAGCGGCGATTACCTTGCTGTTCGGGAAGAATGCCCATAACAGTGCACCCACGATACAGGTAACGTTAACAGCCCAGATAGATGCAGATTTTGTTCCGAACTTGTTATCCCAGATACCGCCGATCCAGCTCCAGAGGAAGCCGATAGGTGCTGTTATAACCAGGAACAGGCTTATGAAATCGCGTTCAAAACCATATGATAACATTGCAGGGAATATCTGTGTGTTGATACCCTGGGCAACCATGTTTAAAAGTCCCCAGCCGATTGCGATAAGCCATGTGTTAGGATCTTTTAATACCTTGCCGATAGTCCACGGAGTTGTTTTCTTATAAATTTCAGCCTGTGCAAGGATCTTTGCCTGCTCTTCATGATTGAATTCCTTATTGTTGTCAAC
>JABUTA010000025.1:32428-45454 GCA_021443845.1 Parasporobacterium sp. | reverse complement strand
AAGCGGAGCTTGGCGCACTGTATGCCAATGCTTCCTTCATCAGCTGTTCCATCTTGTCGCGCTGTTTGCGGTAGCGGGTATGGTTTACTTACGTGGCTTCGATATCCAGGGTCTCATTCTTATGTTCATCATAGTTGATTCCAAGACATATTACATCCTGCCCCGGTTCTATGATGGGGGAACACACTGTTACCTCCTCAAAGGAAAAGGAGACTGTATCCTCCGATATATCTGTTCCGGCCATATCCTTCAGTTTCTGCATTTCACTATCAGAAGCTGATTCGATCAGCTGATTCATATCCCGAAAGTCAAATCCCAGATCTTTGATAAGATACAGCTCACCGTTTATTCCCTGAACTGCGACCTCAGGAATCTTCCCTGGTCCTGTAATAATTGTATATAGTCTCATGCCTGTCTCCTTGTATAAATTAAAGATTTCGTTCTGATATTAATTGGGGCATCAGTCAAACACATGGACACAGGAACTGTCAAAGCTGGATTTCACTTTCAGTTCCGGTTCAACTCCTTCCGGATGTGCCCACCAATACTATAAGCTCTTTATAGTTTATCCGCAAGTTAAAAACCTTTACTGCACAAAACATGAGAGCCCTTTGTCTTCCACTCCGTTTCCCGAGTATTTCAGCGCTGTTCTGCCCCGTTTTCCGGCTTTACACAGATGATTTATATAAGTATACTGTTACCATATCCGGAGCTTTATCACATATTTAATGAAAAACATCCACAGTATGCTCCGTGAGAAAGGAGATAATGATGAAATTTAAGAAGATCCTTGTTGCGGGAGGCGGCGTTTTAGGCTCACAGATAGCTCTTATGAGTGCCTATACCGGACATGATGTTACCATATACCTGAGGAGTGAGGCTTCCGTGCAGCGTACATGTGCAAGGCTTGACCGGTACCGTGGGCTGATACTTGCCGATCTTGAGGACGCAAAGCAGCTTATCGGCAATCCGATGGCAGCCAAACTGTATCCTAAGGGTCTGATAAGCGACTGGGACAGCATGACGCCGGAAGCGATCGATGAACTCCTTGCATCCGGCCGGAAAAGGATGGAGGAAAATATCCATATTGAACTGGACCTGGCAAAAGCTGCAGCTGATGCAGACGCTGTCATTGAAGCCATTGCTGAAGATCCTGAGCAGAAGATCGCATTTTACGAATCACTTAAAGACCTCCTGCCTGAAAATGCCATAATATGCACCAATTCCTCTACTCTCCTGCCGAGCACATTCGCACCCCATATGAAAAGACCGGAAAGGTTCTGTGCAATGCATTTTGCAAACAGCATATGGAAGAGAAACACTGCCGAAGTCATGGGACACGAAGGAACCAGCCCGGAGGTTTACGATCAGGTGGTCGAACTGGCCCGGGAAATAAACATGATACCTCTTAAGGTCAGAAAGGAACGTTCAGGATATCTGCTGAACTCCATGCTGATACCGTTCCAGTGGGCAGCCCTTCATCTGTGGGCAGAGGAAGCTGCAGATGCCGAGACCATAGATATGACATGGGAACTGGCTACCGGAGCCCCCTCAGGACCCCTCAGTATTTCCGACAGAGTCGGCCTTGAGACCATATACAATATAAACCTCATGATGCCCGGTTCCGACGAGGAAGGAACTCCCGCCAATCTTCTCGGCAAAAAGCTCAAAGAGAAGATCGACAGGGGTGAAACCGGTGCCAATGCCGGCATAGGATTTTTCGATTACCGAAAGTAATAAATATAGTTAAAAAAGTTACCGTAATGGAGCAATCCACAACGGTAACTTTTTTTGATTGACCTGACGGCAGCATTCAGCCTACAGATACTGCTTAAGGAACCTGTATGCCTGCTCTATGCCTGATTTTGTGTCCTCGAGGCTGTTTTCGAAAGCCTTGTCCTCCACTTCGATGACTGCAGACCCTGTATAGCGGATATCGTTCAGGGCTGATATGAATGCCGCAAAGTCCACTCCTCCCAGGCCCGGAAGCTTAGGTGAATGCCAGAGTCCCGGATAAGAGAATACACCGTATTCGGTAACCTTTTCCGGATAGATCTTGATATCCTTGAAATGGACATGGAAGATCTTATCCCTGAATTCATAGATGGGGGCTGTGACGCTTCCCTGCTGCAGATAAGGATGTGAAGGGTCATATGCTATTCCCAGATGATCGCTGTCAATACGCTCATACATCTGCCTCCAGATATAAGGAGCGCAGGCCAGGTTGTTTCCTCCGGGCCATTCGTCTTTTGTATACAGCATCGGACAGTTTTCAATTGCGATCTTAACATCCTTATCCTCAGCATGCCTTACTATCGGAGTCCAGATTTTTTCGAAAAGGTCCAGGTTGGCCTCGATGTTCTGAGTTTTATCCTTTCCGACAAATGTGCTGATGGTCTTTACCTTCATCTCAGCTGCGGCATCAATCATCCTTACAATGTGTTTCTGAGCAACTTCGGCAGCTTCCCTGTCAGCATCCATCGCATTGGGATAGTATCCCAGTGCCGCAATTTCTATACCCTTATCTTCGGCATATTTCTTATAGTAAGCCAGTCTGTCATTATCGCTTTCATTCAGGTTGATATGGGTGACACCTGCATATCTCCTGACAGCCTTGCCTACCGGCCAGCAGCATACTTCAAGGCATTTAAAGCCGACAGCCGACGCATAGTCAACTACCTCCTCGAAGGTCAGATCCGGTAATATAGCTGAATGCAATCCAAAATTCATCATAAATTTTCCCTCTCCTGTTAAATTTCAATATCAATATCCCCGGCGGATTCTGTACGGCGGCATTTTCAGAATGCAAAATTCCCGTTTACGAATACCGGGACTTCCGTTCCGTCGTGTCTGATTCCTGTTATGCTGAGGTCTCGTGTTCCTATCATAAAGTCAACATGTGTCATGGAGAAGTTGACCCCCATGGCTTTAAGTTCTTCTTCAGACTTGCCATCTGTACCTTTAAGGCAGGGATATGCCTCCCCGAATGCGAAGTGGCAGGAAGCATTCTCATCGAATAGTGTATTCAGGAACAGTATCCCTGATTCGGATATTGGCGAATCATAAGGAACCAGTGCCACCTCACCGAAATATGAAGCACCCTCGTCAACCGATATGGCAGCCTTAAGGATCTCATCACCCTCTTCTGCATGAGCCTCAATGATACGGCCGTCCTTTACGATAAAATAAAAATTGCTGATGATGTTCCCGTTGTGCACCAGCGGCTTTGAAGCGACTATTTTACCGTTCACCGAGTCCCTCTTCGGCAGGGTGAAAACTTCCTCAGTGGGGATGTTTGCGGAAAACTGTACCCCGCCCTGAGTGTTTTCGTTTCCTCCTGCCCAGAAATGGCCCTCCGGCAGTTCTACCATGAGATCTGTCCCTGCAGCATTTTTGTAATGAAGATATCTGAAATTATATTCATTAAGCATTTCAACATGCCTGTGAAGCTCATCAGAGTGCTTATGCCAGTTTTCCACCGCATTTCCTCCGTCTACCAGACAAGCCTTTAATATTTCCTCCCACAGCTTTAAAATGGCATCTTCTTTTTCCATATCCGGGAAAACTGCCGCAGCCCATGCCCCTGTGGGCACAGAACATACACACCATGGAAAATAATTTGTCATTTCCCTCTGCCTGAACTTTTCAGTAGCCTTTCCCCGGGCTATCTGATACCGGTTGATGCGGTCAGGGTCTACTCCGTTGAGGTTTGCAGGGTTTTCGGCATGTACTGCCAGCCATGCGGCGCCTTCTTCCGAAACCCCGTCCAGGAAGGCTGTATCCCAGGGGTCCACATGGTCAAACACATCGTTTTCTGCATGAAGGAATCTGGCTCTGGTAAGGTAGTCATCAGACCAGCGGACCAGTACCTCGCGGCACCCTGCACTGTAAGCCGCATCAGTGCACAGACGGGCAAAATCGGCACACTCAACAGGACAGTTGATGACCAGGCGCTGGCCCTTCTGGATGTTAAGGCCTTCCTTTATGATAAGTTCCGCATAATCTGCTTTGAGCTGTTCAATATCATTCATAGTTATTTCCTCCGGTGATAATATATCAGACTGCTTATTCCAGTATAGAGCTTAATAAAGGCAGCTGTCTGATATTATTATAATACAAAAGTTCATTGTTTGTTTACAATGGTATTTTGCAATTTATAAAACCCTAAAATAAGAATGCGGCAGGAAACGAAGGAAATTATAATGTATAAAAAAAAATACAAAAATATGGAAATGAAGGTTTTTTTATGGTAGACTTTCCTTCGTGCCTGTCCTGACCGGGTCCGGACAGGAGGCAAAAAGAAAGGAGAGAAAAATGTTACTCGAAAATAAAGTATGTATTATCACAGGCGGAAACTCAGGCGTAGGTGCTGCTACCGCAAAGCTTTTTGCAAAGGAAGGTGCAACAGTTGTAATTACTGCACGTCGTGTTGATACGTTGGAAGCAGTTGCAAAGGAAATTGAAGAAGCCGGCGGTAGGGTATTCGCTGTTCCTACAGATATTTCCAAACCGGAAGATCCGGAACGTCTGATGGAAACAGTTATGGAAAAATTCGGACGTATTGATGTTCTTATCAATAATGCAGGCATTCTCGAAGCAGGCCTTAAGCCTATCGACAGATTCACAGACGAGGATCTGGACAGAATCATTGAAACAAATGAAAAAGGTACAATGCGCTGCATCCGCGCAGCTTCAAAGAGAATGCAGCAGGGTGCCAGCATAGTTAACCTTGCATCCATTGCAGGTCAGTTCGGATGCGGCGGTGCTGCTTATGCTGCGTCAAAGGCTGCTATAATCGGTGTTACCAAGCACACTGCTCTTCGTTTTGAAGCTGCAGGAATCCGCTGCAACGCTATATGCCCGGGAACTATCCTCACGCCTATGACCATGAAGACAGACCCGGCATCTCTTGACCGTGACATGATAGGTGCGATGTCTGTTCATTCTAACCTCCGCACACGTCCCTGCAAACCGGAAGATGTAGCTAATATTCTGTGCTTCCTGGCAAGTGATATGTCTGCAGCTATTACAGGACAGATAATTGTTACCGACTTCGGCTCAACTCTGTAATAACATCTGATTCATATTTGAATAAATATTCTGAAAATGCGGCATCGGGACTGACCCGCTGCCGTTTTTTAAATATGATTGTATTTCTGAATTTGCAATTTAACGCAATTTGAAATAGTGGTATAATTCAAATGTTTTAGTAAATTCGCATGCCGAGAGACACTGTCATCCTGCGTAAATCTTCACTCCCCGAGAATAGGAACGGCAGTCTCCAGGTTCACTGAGGTAAAAATGGCTGAAAAATACAAGAAAACCGTCGAAAAGAACTGCATGGAAAGGATAAGGGCTATAAAGTCTTCCCTTCCCCTGTTCGTTCACCCGTATTTTGATTATCTGAGGGTTGCTCCCAGGACTAAGCTTGCTTATGCCTATGACCTTAAGAGATTCTTTGAGTACCTGGCAGAAGCCAATCCTGAGGTTTCTGAGCCTTCGGAAATCACACCGGAGTATCTGAACAACCTTAAGATGCAGGATATTCTGGAATTCCTGGATTATCTTAAATACGATGCGGACAACGAAGAACGTGCCCTGGCCAGAAAGCTTTCATTCATGAGAGGTTTCTGGAAATGGCTCAATGCCATGGAGCTTACCACCAGGGACCCTACTCTCCTCATAAAGGCTGAAAAAATTCCCAGGAAAACCATAGTGAAGATGGAAGCGGAAGAAACGAAATACGTACTGAATGCCATAGAAACCGGCGAAGTATTTGACCTGGTGAAGGAAGCAGACGAACAGATCTGCAGCAATCTCAGTGCATCGGCAAAGGAAAATTACAAGCCTGTCATAGCAGAAAACTCCGGAAAACGCCGTAAGGAGCTGAATATCACCGGCAGGGATGAAGCCATCATTGCCGTGCTGCTCGGTACGGGTCTTCGGGTGTCCGAGCTGGTGGGAATAGATATGGAGGACCTGGATTTCCATGACAATTCCATAAAGGTTGTCAGGAAAGGCGGAAATGAAAATAAAGTGTTTTTCAATGATGCTGTGGCGGAAAAAATCAGAACTTATCTGGCTGACAGAAAAATCCCGAAAGACGGATCAAATGCCCTTTTCGTATCAGCCCATTATAAGCGTATCAGCGTCAGATCTGTGGAGCTGCTGGTGAAGCAGTTTGTGGATCCCCTTGTTGAGAACAAACACATAACTACCCACAAGCTCAGGGCCACCTATGCAACAGACCTGTACAGGAAGTCCCGTGACATTTACCTTACCAGCACAGCCCTTAATCACAGCTCCCCGGCCACCACAGCCGCCCATTATGCCGACATCGGCGATGAAAGGCGCCGTGAAGCCGCAGATTATATAGATTTTTTCGATAATAATAAAGAATAATGCAGCATATTAAGGCATACAGGAGACAATGAGAAATGCAGCATGAATTAATAAGGAAAATAGAAGAACATATACCGGGCATTGGAGGCACGGATAAAGCCATTTTATCGGCTGTCTGCATTCCTCTTATTAAAAATGAATCCGGCGAATACGAGGTCCTTTTTGAGGTACGATCCGCTTCCCTTATCGACCAGCCGAAGGATATCTGCTTTCCCGGGGGTATGTCGGAAAAGGATGAGTATCCTGAAGATACTGCCCTGAGGGAACTGACAGAAGAACTTCTGATATCACCCCTGCAGGTGAGGATCATCGGAGAGGGAGATGTAAGGATTTTCGGAAATCTGGTAGTATATCCGTATATCGTGGAGCTTAAGGATTACAATTTTACATTTAATGAGGAATCTGATGAGGTTTTCTCTGTTCCCCTGAAGTTTATTACGGAAACAGAACCTGAAAAATACCTTGTGGAAAGAAAGACCGTTCCTGCTCCGGATTTTCCATACGAAAGGATACAGGGTGGCAAGGACTATAAATGGCGTGACCAGAAATCCTATACATATTTTTATCAGTGGAAGGATAAGACCATCTGGGGCATAACTGCCCAGCTGGTGAAGGACCTGGCGGACATTATCAGATGATCCGGAAATATAATATCCCATGACTCGATTACCCGGGCCATGGGATTATTTTTCAGGATCTGCTTTGTTATTTAAGCCTGCATGGAATGCCGCATACCATTTCATACGCCTCGTCGGCCATTTCAGTAAGGGAACTGTTGATGCGGCCTATCACGGACATATATTCCGTTGTTTCCTGCGGATACCCGGTGCCCTCACTGCCCACTTCA
The DNA here is from genome assembly GCA_021443845.1 of Parasporobacterium sp. Lineage (GTDB taxonomy): Bacteria > Bacillota > Clostridia > Lachnospirales > Lachnospiraceae > RGIG5612. The sequence goes on along the minus strand of JABUTA010000025.1, from coordinate 38,205 downwards.
TTTGTGATCACTATCAGGGTGCTGCAATGCTCCTTCAGGGTACGGATACCGGTTATTATCTTCTCAAAGGGATCTTTGTAATGCCCTTCATCATCGAACATCTCATTTGCGGTAAGGTTGCATATACACTCCAGAAGTGCCGTACCCTTCTGAGGAAGCTTAATATCCTGAAGGTCCTTATAACATTCAATGGTACCGGTCCATTTATCTGCACGGATACGTCTGTTATACGCAATCTTATCCTCACTTTCCTTCCCATAGGGCTCCATGGAGGCAATATAATAATGAGGTCCCTCGTATTCCAGGCACAGCTTTTCCGCATATGTACTTTTACCGCATTTTGAGCCTCCGGTCAGCAGGATCATCTTTCCCATAAAATTTATATCTCAATCACATATTTTCCGCATGCGTTTATTATCTGTGTGTCATTCAGTATATGCACTCTGTCACGGCACATTCCGTAGCTCTGGTGGACATGTCCGTGTACGAACAGTTTAGGATTATACTCTTCGATCAGGTCCTTAAAGCATTCAAATCCCGAATGGACTATGTTGTCGCTGTCTCCATAGCCTGCCACGGGAGCATGGGTGAGAATAATATCAACACCTCCGGCCTTCCTGATACGGAGTTTAAGCCTCCTGATTCGCCGTTGCATCTGTTTTTCCGTATACTGATGGTCTTTATCACTGTATTTCATACAGCCTCCCAGACCGAGGATACGGAGCCCATTTACCGTGATAAACCTGCCGTCTACACACTCACATCCTTCCGGAGGGCGTTTGGCATATGTAATATCATGATTACCGTGTATATAATACAGAGGTTTGTTGATCATAGTGACCAGAAAACTGAGATATTCAGCCTTAAGGTCTCCCGCTGACAGGATGATATCCACATCAGACATGACTCCGGGCTGGTAATAATCCCACAGATATCTGTCTTCTTCATCTGAAATCAGGAGGAGCTTCATTGGAAAGTTCCTCCTGCGGGTATTCCGGTTTTATCATCTCTGTTTTTCATCATTTGTTTCCATAACCTCATTTCTGTATATGTCCAGGAGCCTTACGTTCTCCCGTGAAAACGGAAGCAACCGATCATATTCAGGTATGCTGCTCTCAATATTCCTGCACAGCCAGTCCATGATCATCAGTTCCTTTTTACTTCTTTAGTTTTCATAATGTCCTCCTGCTACAGTTCAGCTATGGTTTTATTTACAATCTCCGCTGCATCATATCCGATGATATCCAACATATCGGCTTTTATAAGCTGTGTTTCCCGGATACCGAAATACGATGTTGCAAGGGTATCGATATAATCATAGCTGTATCGCCCGTCATAGGGCCCCCCGGAAGTTGTAACATAATACAGTTTTTCTGCCCTGCACATGCCAACAGGTCTTCCATTTTCATCATATCCGGATACAATTCCCTGTACATAAATATTCTCAATATAAAGCTTCAGTATGGAAGGGAATGATCCGTCCCAGTAGGGCGCTGATATTATTATTATGTCAGCGTCTGCAAACTGACGTGAGTATCTGAACATGGGGTCATCCCATGCCTGACGGTTTATCAGATCAGTTCTCGCATCAAGTCCATCTTCGCTGAGTGGATGGAGGTCCTCATCTTTAAGGATGAGTTTTTCAACATTGATCACATCTTCCGGATATTTTTCGGATATCATTGCCAGGAGGGCATCAGATATCCTTCTTGTGCGGGATTCTTTTCTTACGCAGGCATCTATATATAGCAGTTTCATGCTGATTACTCCACTATTCTTCTTTTTCTCCGATATTCATTTCTCCATTGATCACATTAAGTTTGCATATATCCTCAACATAATAATACATTGCGCTGACAGCATCATCTGCTGCATCTATGGATATATTGCCGCTCTGAAGGTATATGCAGCCGGTGTTCGGATCGCCGGTTTTCTTGCAGTGCAAGCCATCCTTGCCGGCTTTGATGCTGATTTCCGCACTTGTGATATATATGGCATCGTTAACGGAAAAACCATGTTTTTCTGCAGTAATGTTGAGTTTGCCTGAAGTAACCCTGAGTGTGTCCTTGCAGGTTACCGCATTTTTTTTCGGAGCTGTGATTGAAAGGGAGCCGGTTCCGTTGATGGTGAGATCTTCCTTGGACATAAGCACTGCATCAATGGTATTTTCTTCTGTTTCTATGAAAAATCCGCCGTTCGAGAGAGAATTTTCTGTCCCTTCTTTAAGTGTCAGGAATACCTTGTCCGCTGTCAGAATGCAGATGGCTGCGGAATCCTGACAGGATATATCCGCGTTATCAAGAACCAGCTGGACCTTGTCGTCCTTGCCGGCATTTACTATTATCGAGCCGTTTGACAATGTGCCGGATATGACATATGTTCCTTCATCGGATATGACTATGTTTCGTCCGGTAACCTTAACTGCTGAAGAACTGCACTCGGCCGTGGTATCATTAAGCTTTAATTCTACGGCGTTTTCCTCATCATAGGTATTTTTCAGATCCCTTGCGGTAAAGGCTTTTTCAAAATATATTCTGTTATTTTCCTCAGGAGCCCCGATGGCTGCTGAGGTGAGTGATATTGCCAGAACCAGAATGGCGGCAATCCTAAATATATGTTTCATGGTGTCCTCCTTTCGCAGGTGGTATATATTCATTTTTCTGTGAAAATATTATATCATTTACAGAATCAAAAAAATATAATACATGAGAAAATACTTGGAAATTAAGATACAGGAGGCATCCTGCTTGTTCTGCTGTACTTAGACAGCGGTTTATGCAGCGTGGATTAACTTATGAATATACAGATAACAGAAGGCAGTTTTTCAAGGGAAGGACTTCCAAATATTGAAGACAGGTATCTGCGGGCTGAAAGAAGGATTGCAGAAGGTGTCGACGCAGTATTCGAACTTCCTTTTCATGCTGCGGTAAATACGTCAGATTCCGTTTCAACGGCAGGGGTCGCACTTCATGAGAATCTTAAATGTTCTGATGGATTTAAGATTTATGCCTCATCAGATGACCATGCGCTGCTGCAGACCATTGCCAAATATATATTCATGACAGAAATGGGACGCAGGAAGGAAATTGCCGGGATGAAGGAACGGGGCTGGTCAAAATGGAAGATCAGGTCGTTTCTTGTGGAAGAAAAGTTCCCGGGTGCCGCAGGTTTATTTGACGATGATCAGAATATCTCTGCAGTAGAGGATCTTATTTCCTGCAAATGTCTCTACTCTACCATCCGGACAGAAATATGCACCGGAATATCTCCGGAAAAATCCAATAAAAGAATGGATGCATGCACCTTTGACCGTTTTATTCTGGAAAAGCTGGCATCGAAACACGATGGATATTCCGAAAAAGATACCATATCGGCATTACTTGATATCTCAGGCGCATTTCCCCGTAATGTAAAGGCTGTCTGCGAGGGGCTAAAGGCTGGTTACACCATGACTCAGATTGACAGTGCTATAAACCCTCATACACCCGATATCATACAGACCAGACAGCTGATCCTGAAAATGCTCCTTGATATCAGAGGAATAGATAATATTATCTTTTCAATCAGCACATTTATTCCCTATGTAAAGCTTCTTGCATATAAGAACGAGGAAGTCCTGAACAGACTCAGAAAGCATTCTTCAGTTACGATAATTGATGCTGCAGGAGATGAAAATCCTGCAGTGCTATCAGGAATCTTCGATGAATGCAAATATATGCTGTATAAAGCAGATTTAAGAGCAGAAAAACTGTATAGTGAAGCATCCTCTTTTTTTATCTGATGCGCGTTCTGGATCGTGACTTATGCTGCGGAAGTATGTCTGCCGGGTACATGCAGTTTTAAAATGTTGTATGAAGCCGGAAGGCATCGCCATTGTTGTAAATAAAGGAAAGATATGTTATGGTATTTTTACATATTAATTTCGTAATAAATATATTATATGAAATCAATATATTAAAATAAAAAAATAATACTTTCTTTTATCAAAAAGCAGAAAGTCCTGCGGCTCTTCTCTGCTTTTGCACAGACCATGAGAACTGAACTGATTAAATACCCTGACTACATAGAAGATTTCCACAATTATCTGATATCCTCCGGACGCGGCAAGAATGTCTGCAGTTACTATCTTGCCGGAATATGTTCTTTTATGGAGTATCAGGCCGATACCGACCCGCTTTTTGCTGATATTCCGTTAAATAAGTTTCCGCTGACGGCTTTTTCTTCCTACACCTCCACTGACATGGACAAATACAGGAATTTTCTTATTTCTGTCAGAATGCTCAGCCCTGCAACTGTCCGCCTGCATTTTTCTTCTCTCCGGAGCTTTTATAAATATCTGTATACAATAGATTCAGCTTCAAATGATCCTTTCAGATCATTAAAGCTGCCAAAGGCAAAGCCTCCAAGGGCCGTTGCTTTGGACTCTGTTTCTGTAAAAGAGCTTTTGGACGGAATTCTTCGGAACGACAGATGCCTGGCAGAAACTGAAGACTGCTCTGCTGTTTCTCTCCCCATAACCGAAGCAATATGGATCAGAAGGGAACCCCTGGTACTCAGAAACCATGCTATAATTTCACTTCTCCTGGGCTCTGGCCTCAAGATTTCCCAGCTGGCTGCCCTTAATATTGATGATATTTCTACTGATAACAAATACCTTGTGATCAGTAACATATCTGAAGACAGTCCACGTGGGATAAGAAAGCTTTATTTCGGCCCGGATACTGCCCTATCCCTGAATAATTATATAAATGGTATCAGACTGCCTTCAGAATTGCTTGATAATTATCTTTTTAAAAATGGTGAATGCTATAACTGGTGCATGGAAAACAGGAAAAATATCAATTTTAATGATAAGCTTGTAAAGGATTTTCCTGATAGGAATGAAATGTTTTATGAGGACATGAAAAAACTCACTGCATGCCTGCGCAGGCAGGGACGAGAGTATCTCAAACCAGCCTATAAAGAAAAGGCTCTGTTTCTCTCGTCCCGCGGAACACGCATGACAGTGAGGATGATTCAGATTATGATAAAAGAAATGGTCAGGACGTATCTTCCCGACTATCTGGATAAAGATGTTATCTCTCCGGAAAAGCTCAGGAACACCTGTGCGGCCAGGCTTATTTCCCAGACCGGAGATCTTACCCTTACATCTTCGCATCTTGGCAAGAGTCCCCGTGATACAGCCCGCATATACTCCGCCCTTAAACGCAGCCATACAGAAGAATCACTGGCCGGCCTGTCTCTGACTGATTGGTAAAATTGCTATGGTATGCTTCGTATATACACATACACATGCATATACACATTTTTATTTATTAACTTCCAATAGTTTAATCTTACAATTCAATATCTGCAGTCAGTCACTTCATTTTTATGCATTATAGAGCATGGATATGGAATAGCTCTTTTTGTTCTTTATTCCCGGATTGGTATTAATGGCCCTTACAACAGATTTCATGGCTTCATGGTCCGCTTTCAGAAGCTTGCTTTTTACTATTTCCCTGGGAATTGTGTTATTGTTAATAATGATCGGATCCTTATTTGTACTGCATAATACATCCAGCATGTAACCTATTACAGAATCTACTGTACCGGTTCTGCAGGAAGCCAGCGAATTTTCATATTCGTCAATATCGATGCTGCTGTTGTTGAAAGCCTTCTCTACTCTGCTCTGCCTGAACTCAAACAGATCATAATCAATATTCTTACGAATGAGATCAGTATAATTGTTATAAAGATCCAGTGATTCTGAAGGATATCCATCTATCCATCCATCC
>JABUTA010000025.1:16688-32387 GCA_021443845.1 Parasporobacterium sp. | reverse complement strand
ATTATTAATTATTTTATTATTAAATTTATAATTAATTATATCTTTTTTTATTTGCTGCTGATTTTCCAGTGCAGGCTGTTCCAACGAAGGCTGTACCTGTGTTGGTTTTACCAATGTTGGATTTTCCGCCTCTGGTGAATTGTCCGTTTCAGGAACTTCATAAATAGTATATTCTGTTCCTCCAAGTCTTCCGTTATCATCACGGATCCTTTGTCTTTTCAGATATCCGAATTCCTCCATCTGTCTGAGGCATTTTTTGATGGAATCTTTTCCTTCACCTGTTATATATGCCAGCCCTGCTTCCGTATAATCCCAGTCCTCCGGGAGGGAAAGCATTACTGATAACAGACCTTTTGTCTTAAGGGAAAGATTTTTGTCCCTTAAGTGAAAATTGCTCATAACAGTATAATTTTTATTCTTCTCTACTCTGAAAACACTCATGATAAATCCCTGATTTAATTGACTTTTCAAGGTTTTGCATGGTAAAATAGGTAAAAGAAATAGAGGTATATTGCAGTATACCTTTTCTTTTTATCTTCTGCTTTCATGCAGAACCCGGTTTCTGAGAGTCGCCAAACTGTGTCAGAAACCATACTTAACCACGAAAGACTCAGACGCCAATCTGGGTCTTTTTGCTTTTATTAATCCAACAGATCCTTATGATCATTAATATACTGTGCCACAAGCATGTTCACCACACTGCCGTTTGATGCACCCAGTTTTTTGTTGATCTGGGTAAATTGAGCATATGTTGCGGAGTTGATGCGTGTTGCCATACGAGCATCCTTTGTTGATGTAGAAGAAAGGATTGCCTCTGCTGCACTCTTTCTGGGAGATTCTTTCTTAACGGACTTCTGTTCGTTAAGTCCTTTTGCATCTTTGAAACTTCTTGCCATTGTTTAACCCCGATCAAAGTTTATTTGCTATGTCTGTATATGCCTTGGCTGCCTTGCATGTACCATGTGCTATAACTACCGGCAGACCATGCTCCACTTCTTTTGTAACCATTGTAGACTGCGGAACTATTCCAAGGAGGTTATAATCGGAAGCCAGCTGTACTGTATATTCGTTATGTTCCCTGGAAACAGATCTGTGCATCGTTGCTATAACTCCGGATACTTTAAGTCTGGTGTTATTAAGTTCGTTCTTTTCATCCTGTACTGATGCAATGGTTCCTGTTATGAGTTTAAGTCCTGCACATGAAAGCCTCTCAGGCTTGGTGGTTATTACTACTTCATCAGATGCAAAAAGTGCTGAAGTAAGCAGCATGTCCAGTGCAGGCGGACAGTCTATAAATATGTAACTGAAATATTCCTTTAACTTTTCAAGCTTTCCTTTGAAAACTTTAACCAGCTCCTTATTATTGTATAATGAAAGACCGGTTACTGCCAGATCCTGAGTCGAAGGTACTATGAAAAGATCATACTTTTCTGCCAGTGGCTCTACTTCAAAACAGCAGTCCAGCGGATCAATTTCTCTCTGGAATAATTTGCAGGTGGACATACCATTATACTCTGACGCATCGTGAACCATCTTGCAGTACTCTGTCAGTGAATACTGGGGATCCAGATCTATCATAAGTATCGGTGCAGCTGCTTTCTTCGCTTTGGCTGCAGCCAGGTTATATGTAGTGGTCGTCTTGCCTACTCCACCCTTCTGATTTGCGATAGAAATTATCTTTGCCATGTTCAACTTCCTAATATTGTGAATGTATCAGAAATTTTCATAGTCAAATTAACATTTATTGTTGTTTGTGTCAACAAAAAATATATGAAAAAATTTACAAAAGTCGAACAATGTATAAATATCAAAGTTGTTAAAAGTCGAACAATGAGTACACATATGGCACACAACGGGCACACAAACGGCGTACAAATGGCACACGTTTAATGTAATCACTGTAACATAATTTTAATATTTGTAAATATGTATTATTTCTTTATTTTATGTATTCTTCTCTTATTCTGGAACCGGGTATTGATTAATTGCCTATCTGCGTCATTGGAAAGCAAAATGATTCCGTGAAGGTTCTGATACGCAAAATGTCGAACAATGAGTGTACAAACGGCACACAAACGGCACACATTTGCAGCAGGCTTTACATGAATTGATATCTGTTCATTGAAATATCTATATAAACATATACATATACATACACATACACAAAAGTATACACATGAATAAACACATCTGTATGTGCATAAAAAATACAGTTTCTGAAACCAACACGGATTGCAAATCATAAAATTCCAGGACGAACTGAGAAAGCTTCATTTACAGAAATAAATTGAACACCTGACAGGATCGAAAATTGAGCACCAGCTTACTGGACCCAGGAACGTGATCAGCAGCTTTACTACTTAATTATCTTATATCAAATACACATACACATATATATAAACATATACATACACATATGTATATACATAAACATACATATGAAGATACACATACAATGCATCATATCCAGCTGTGCTGAAACAGATCAAACAGCAGAATAATTTCCCTGAGTATGTAAAATGATAAGGACATATTATATACATTCGTTCGACAGGTACACATATATTTTCATAACACACACAGACACATAAACACATACATACACACAAGCAGATACACATACACATACATATGTTAATAGTATAAAACTCGAATTTTAAAGCTAAAAACTGATAAAACAGCCATTTTTTGATATACATATACATATGTGTATATTGAAAAATCCGGAAATAAGTTATAAAATTCATATACACATGTGTATGAATCTACAGTTGTACATACACATACATTTAAATAAAAGCGGAGATAATTTCAGGAGGATAAATGAAGAAGATAATATGCATAGTAAACAGAAAAGGCGGGGTAGGGAAGACAGCTACTGCCTGGACTCTGGGAGCAGGGCTCATAAAAAGAGGTGAAAGAGTTCTGTATGTTGACCTTGACAGTCAGTGCAACCTGACTTTTGACATGGGCGTAGATGATGCAGAATCATCATCCATGGAGGTTCTGACCAATGAAACTGACATCAGGAGAGCAATATGCCATACCGAACTGGGGGATATAATACCGGGGTCCCCTGAACTGGCTGCAGCAGACCAGGTAATTGATTCCACAGGCAAGGAATACAGGCTGAAAGAGGCATTGGAGCAGGTTGAAAAAGATTACGATTACGTGATCATAGATACACCTCCTGCACTGGGAACACTTACAGTAAATGCCCTCACCGCCGGTGACTGGGTGATAGTTCCTGTTCAGGCAGAAGTGCACAGTCTTCAGGGAATCAGTCTTCTGGTTGACGCAGTAAAACCCGTCAAAAAGTACTGCAACCCGAAAATTGAGATAAAAGGCATACTCATCACAAGGTATAACGGCAGGAGCATCATTTCCAGGGATATGCATTCGAACCTGGAGGAGGTTGCTGCACAGATAGGAACAAAGCTGTTCCGGACGAATATAAGGGAATGTACTGCACTGAAAGAAGCACAGGCAGTGCAGCAGAATATATTTGACTATGCACCAAAGAGCAATGCGGCAGCAGACTACAGTTCATTTATCGACGAAGTGCTTGAATAATAAGGGAGGTAACTATATATGGCAACAGGGAAAAAGAGTTTTAAGAACCCTGCATTCAGTTTTATCAGTCAGGAGAGCATTGATGCAGTGGAAGGAGCAGAAGCCGTAAAAAAGAATCAGGGAGAAGAGGAAACAGCTGGAAAGATTGAGCCGGATGTAAAACATGTTGCAGAAGCAGGAATTTCCGGGGCATATGAAACTGCAGATGTGCAGTATGTAAGAAGAGCTCCGATCAACTACCAGGAAACTAAAAGCAGAAGAGTACAGATCATAATACAGCCGAGCCTGCATAAAGCGGTTTCTGAAAAGGCACGGTCATCGGGAATTTCAGTGAATGAAGCTATCAGTGAAGCATTAAAACAATATGTTGGCAAACAATGAAAATATATACAGCTACATATACACATACACATAATATACGGACTCAAACAGTAAATATAAGAAAAATAACCGAAAAATGATTTTTTCGCAGGTGAACAAATATGGTTTATAATTTAGCGACATCTGTGGTAACCGAACAGGATCTTCAGGCTATTGCAGAAAACCTGAAACAGGTAACATGGGAAAAGGCACTGCCGGCAGTAATCATAGTGATTGCGGGAATTATACTCATCAGACTGCTGATGAAGATATTCAGAAGATTGCTGGAAAAAACAGACCGTATAGAAAAGACACTGCACACTTTCATCCTTTCAGCCGTCAGAGTATTTCTTGTGGTAATTCTTGTTGTGATTGTAGCATCCCAGCTGGGAATAGATATGTCTGCAATCCTGGTCGTAATAGGTGTACTTGTCCTTGCTTTCTCCATGGCAGCGGAAGGTATACTTTCGAATATAGCCAGCGGTCTCATGATCCTGATCAGCCGGCCTTTCAACGTAGGAGATCTGATAGAGGTGGAGGATACATTCGGAATGGTCGAGCAGATCACCTTCAACTACATTAAGGTGCGACTGCTGGATAAAAAGGCTGTATATATTCCGAATAAAAATATTTCCGTTTCAAAGTTGAAGAATTACATTAATGACGGAATTGTCCGTGTTGAGGTGGATGTTGAAGCCTCATATAACAGCAGGGTGGAAGACGTAACGAAGGCTCTGATGGAGGCATCTGATATACCATGTGTTCTTAAAGATCCGGAAAGAAGCATAGCCATAACAAACTATGGCGACAATGCAATAAAATATCAGCTGAGAATGTTTGTAAAACCGGAGGATTACGGAATTGCAAAAGGAAGGGTAATGGCAAACATACATAGGACATTTGAAGAAAATAATGTCGAGTTCACATATCCCCATATTGTTGTACATAATTCGGACAGATAATGTCGTATGATGTATAGCAGAGTACAGACCTGTAAGAACTCCCGGTAACATATGGAACCGTCAGATGATAATAAATACAGAATGAAAAATGCCCCAGAATCTGCTTTCTGAGGCATTTTTATTTAAAATAATATTTGTATATCCTGACCGTTAAATATCGTCAGAAAACGAGGGTATCGGTCTTCTGAAGGAGATCTGTGAGCCTGGTCCTGCAGTGTTCTATGAGGGCTCTGCCTTCTTCCGTACCGTTCTGTCTTCTGATGGTACGACGCATGAGGCGTGTGTATCCGATGATCATCGCTTTATCAGCAACGCCGGCAATAACGGTCTCGTCATCCGTACCTACATATAATCTGAGGAATTTTCCCCAGATCTCATGGGCGGTATCTGAATCGATTCCGAGGAATTTCTTTACGACAGAGGGATCAAGCTCGGAAAAACCGACAAATCCAAGGAACATTGAAGCAAGTTCAAATACAGGGTGCCCGTATGACAGAGTATCCATATCGATGAGGAGCACCTCGCCATTCTGCATCTCAACATTATTGGTGTGGTAATCTCCGTGGATCATTGTATATACTTCAGGAACCTCATCGATCATTGCGTATAATTTGCCGTAATTGTGCTCATCCAGGTGATCCTTAAGGAAGGATGCCCAGTTCAGGGCAGTTTTCTTCATGCTTGGCATATCCTGAGGGTTAACATCAGTACTGTGGATCAGTTTCAGAAGATCTGTAAAAAGTCCCACATAGTGATCCAGCTGATCAGGGTTATTTAGGATAAGCTTTGAGAAGCTCTGGGCATTCAGCAGTTCGAATACGGATGCAAATTTGTCACCGACCTTTACCACATCAAAAGGAATTGCCGTCGGAATGCCCGAAATAAGGGCTTTTCTTGCCAGCTCCCGCTCTCTGTGTATATCATCAAGAGCGTCGGAATTACGGTATACTTTTACAACGATTTCAGGGTCATACCGGTATACGACACCGTTTGATCCCTGGCCGAGTACTTCGCAGCCCTCAACTGACAGCTTCCTGTAGGCTTTTTCGATGGTGAGCATCTCTGTAAAGCCCGTGATGTCGAATACCTCATAAACGGCCGGGGACGCATTGATGATCTTCAGGGTCGGCTCGGATTTTCTGATCTTTAATATTACCCTGAGGCCGGCACTTGATATATATTCAAGGTCCTCAACATCAATTATTATGGAATCATGGCTGTTTGCAGCAATGATATCGGTCAGTTCTTTTCCTGTGGATTCGGCATTTGAGGAATCGATACGTCCTTCAAGGCTGATCGTAAGAGTGTTTCCATTAAGTTCGAAAGTCATTTTATTACCTCTGTTTTCAATAATTACTCAAGATTTTTTGTTATGGTAAGTATATTCTTACCGTTTTCATATTTGTAACGTATATTGTCCATTGTCTTCTTTACAAGGTATATACCCAGACCGCCGGCTTCTCTTTCTTCTGCGGAAAGGGTAACGTCAGGGTCATCCTTCTTCAACGGATTATACGGAACGGCACTGTCCTCAAAACGGATATGGATGCGGTGTGGACTGGTCCGTTCGATGAACTGTACATTGACAGGACCGCCCTGGTTTCCGTACCCGTATTTGATGATATTGCTGCAGATCTCGTCAATGGCAACATTTATCTGGTAAACGGTCTTGATAGGGCATCCGATCTGATCCAGTACTTCCTCAGCAAAATCCGTTATCGTAGGAATGTCCTTCAGTAAGGCAGATTCAATTGTTATTGACGGTACAGGAGGTTTTCCTGTGAATTTTAATGCTACCATAGTGATGTCGTCGAACTGAGGAGCCTCTCCCACAAAATCATCCACGTCCCTTTTAACAGTATGGCAAAGGTCTTCCATTGAGTCAAATTCACGTGAATTGAGGATTGAGAGAAGTCTTTCCTCACCGTAAAGTGTGTTTTGTATATCAGTTGCTTCGGTTACGCCGTCAGTATACAGGAAGATGATATCTCCGGGACTTAACTGTATCTCCTGGGGTCTGTATTGTACATCTTCCATGCCTGCAAGTATGAATCCTGCACGGCTGCGGAGGAATTCGAAACGGCCGTTCTTATGCCTGAGCACCGGAGGATTATGACCTCCGTTTGCGAAGCGTACCAGACCTGTGGAAAGATCCAGAGCTCCCTGCCATGCAGTTACGAACATGCCTGCATCATTGCCGGTGCAAAGGGCATTGTTGGCTTTTATGAAAACCTCCTCAATAGGTATATCCGATTCTGTAAGGGTTTTCAACTCTGTTTTTGCCCTCATCATGAACATTGCAGCCGGAATGCCCTTTCCTGATACGTCGGCAACAAGGAAGTTTATCGTATCATAATCCGTCATATAGAAGTCGTAGAAATCGCCGCCTACCTCTTTTGCGGGAGTCATATAGGCATAAATATCAAATTCTTTCCGCTTCGGATAAGCCGGGAACTTATTCGGAAGAACAGACAGCTGTATATCCTTTGCCAGCTGGAGTTCCTGGTCGATCCTGGATGAGGCTTCTGCAATAAAGTGCTTCAGGGTGGCAACGGTCTCGTTGATATCATCAGAAAGCTCACTGAATTCCTGGTTGTCACGGATATCTATATTGGTATCAAGGTTGCCGTGAGAAATATCATGCAGTGAGAGGTTTATACGGTGGATATTGCGCACAACCCGCTTCCTTAAAAGGGAATATATCATGGCAAACAATATGCCGAAGATCACGATCTCAAGGAAAATAATGAGAGTTATGGATACATCTCTGGTGAATACTGCAGATTTATAATCAACTGAAGCTACGATGTAATACCCTTCAGTATATGCGTACATGCATATTTTTCTTTCTCCCAGGATGTTGACCTCAAATTCGGTAAATTCGGGAACTGTATGGTATTGGAGCACATTATAAAGACCGGTTGATGTATCTGATACGTAGATATCACCCTTGGTATTATAATCTGCGATTATCTTCATGGTTTCTGAGACAGCAAAAATATTACCGATTATTCCTACATGCCTGTTTTTGGTGACAACCGTTATCCATTCATCTATGTCCTTCTGAAACAGGTCACGGTTATATCCGCCGATAACGATAACGTCTTTATTGGTGTCCGGAAGCCGGGTCTTTATAGCAGCATATTTCATGCTTTTGTTGGGGTTATAGGCAGTCGGTTGGTATGGCTGCACGTATTCAGTTGCATTTGTATCGAAAAACCTGATAATTTCAGCTGACTGAGTCCCTTTGGAGAAGTCGGAACCGACTTTTGCCTGTGAATTACTGCCTATAACAATCCCGTCGGAATCCACAATATCTATTTCGGACAGTCCTAATTCATGGGCAAGTTCCCTCAGCCAGGAGGATGAGAAGTCACCGATTTCGATGATGAATTCCCCTGCTCCCTGTACCAGATTCAGGAGCTTTGCATCGGATTTATCGATAATATCATTCTTGACATCTTCTATTTCAGAGGTAAGAAGCTTTTGACTGTCACTGCGGCATATCTCAGAATCAAGCAGGTATATCATGGTTGTTGACATGATAAAAGCCAGTATGATACACAGTGCCAGCCCCTTAAGGAATGTGGCTGAAAGAGGCCTTGTCCTTCCGCTGCGGGTTATGAAGCACCTCGGATTTTTGCCGACAAAGAACAGGGCAACAGCAACACTGAGGGTGTTCACGGAAAGCATCAGGGGACTGGACTGAATGACTATATCATAGGCAGAGCGGACGTTGCTGCTGTTTTCCACGAATACTGCAAGCATGTGAACGGTTTCCACCGTAAATGCCAGAAAAAGTCCTGACACCCATCGGGGGCGTTTTGAATCAAAAAAGAATCTCCTGAAAAATGCTCCCACCAGACCTGCCAGTATGGTGGAGATAGAGCAGGCGAACCTTGTGGTCATACCGGCACCCCAGTAGACTGCGAGGAATCTCTCGACGCCGCCTATAATACCTGCGATGATGCCGGCAGGTCCGCCGTATACCAATCCGGCGGTAAGTACCGATGCATCACGGCAGTTGATGACCGCACCTTCGATAGGGATGCCGAATTCAGTACCCAGAACTGCAAGACCGCCGAAAATAATACCGATGATAAGCTGCCGGTATCTGTTATCTAATTTTCCGAAGGAAGTCTTTTTGTTCAGAAGATCCAGTAATAAACAGAATATTACCGGAAGAACGGCAGACACTCCCATTAACAAGTAATTCTCCATAATATTTATTCACTCCACATCATTACCAGATCAAATATACGCCTGTCACGGAGAAGGTGGGACCATACTGTATAGGTCGCTCTGTAAAAATCATCATGAATGGGCATATTGTCTTCTATGATCGGGCATTTATACGGCAGTTCATCATCATTCCAGATGAGCTCCAGGACTCCCGTGTCGCTGATGACCGGTTTAAGGGGAAATGTCCTGCACTGCAGTGGACGCCATTTCCGGGGACATACGGGAGGGGTATTGCATTTTACAAAATATACCGGTTCCGTCCAGGATTCGGGAAAGCCTGTCTCTCCGGGATCCTCAAGGGATTTATCCAGCCAGTCTGAAGGAATGTCCGGGTCATCAAATATCAGATGTTCTCCGGGGTACAGATAAATTCCCATCTCAGAGGTGCTGTTCCGGCAGCAGCAGCACGCGCTGCCGCACAGAGTACCGCAGTCAAAAGGTTCCGTGCTGACCCGGTCGAGGAGACGGTACACAGCTTTCCATTTATTTACATCATCCATTAAAAACATGTCATTTTATCCGTTTCCGTATAAAAACTATCATCATCTAGTATAAGGTCTTTAATCTGACCGTCAACCGGAAATTTACAGGAATTGAACCGTAATGGACAATACATCAGTATCCTCAGGCTTGAATCGAACGCCAGTTCGTGGTAGAATGCGAAGGTCATGGAAAATCGGCGCAAAAGGGTAAAAGGTGCAAAAGGCATGAAAATCATATTAAAACCCGGGAAATAACGAAGCGCCGGCCGAAATCAGTAAAGAGACGGCAAAGACCGAAATGTTTACAATGAAAATATTGATATGATAGGTATTTTGAACGAAAAACAGTCCCAGGCAAGGAATTTTGCCAAAGCTCTGGGAGGAATGAAGGGCAGCTATAACGGAGAGGAGTATGTGATAGCCCCGGCAAGGGGACATCTCTTCGGGTTTGTGGATGACCCTTCAAAGCAGGTGGCATCCGAACTCTCAGGGAAATATGCGTCCTGGAACATTGAAAACCTTCCCTGGAATGAGGAAGATTTCAAATGGTATTACGAAAAGAAAAAAGACGTCAGTGACGTGGTAAAGAACATACAGGAAGCTTTTGCAGGCTGTGATGAGATTGCTATCGCCACTGATGATGACCCTACCGGGGAGGGGGAGCTGCTGGCATGGGAGATCATTGCTCTTCTCGGGCTGAAGGTGCCGAAATATTCCAGAATCTTCTTTGCCGATGAATCGGAAAAGGAGATAAGAAAAGGTTTTTCCGACAGGAAGATTCTCGGGACAGGCATGTCCTGCATGCATTCAGACCCGGATTACAGGCAGGCTCTGTTCAGGACAAAATGGGATTATCTGTCCATGCAGTGGACCAGGATAGCCACCAGATACAGTCCCTACGGGCAGGTACCCCGTCAGGGCAGGCTGAAATCCGTTATGGTTCGGCTGGTGGGTGATCAGCTGAAGGCAGTGGATGAATATGTAAAGAAACCGTTTTTCCAGAACCGCTTCAGGGACGAGAACGGAGTAATGTATGTCAATAACAGCGAGCCCACATTCGTGAGTAAGGAAGATGTTCCTGCGGATAAATACACAGAAAGTGCCGTAATTGTCGATTCGGCTGAAAAGAAACGGTCAGTACCTCCTAAGTTCCTGGATCTGGCATCTTTGGGCGGTATGCTGGCGTCAAAGGGCATATCTGCCAAGACAGTCCTCAGCACATACCAGAAAATGTACGAGGCCAGCGTGGTATCATACCCGAGAACCGAGGATAAGAGCATTACGATAGAACAGTATAATGAACTGCTGCCCCTGGTTGATAAGATAGCGGACCTGGTCGGGGTGGACAGAACCCTGCTGACCCACAGGAAACCCAGGAAGACTCATGTATCCACAGGCATGGCCCATGGTGCAAACAGGCCCGGGCCCAAGGTTCCTTCGGATCTTTCATCCCTGGACAGCACATATGGTCCCGGGGCACGGAAAATCTATGAGATCCTTGCCAGGAACTATCTGGCCACCCTGTGTGAGGATTACGAATATGAGCACCAGAAGGGTCACCTGGAGAAATATCCTGCATTTACCGGCAAGGCTGATGTCCCGGAAAAGCCCGGGTGGAAACAGGTATACGGTGATACGGAAGAGAAGAACGAGGACGAATTTGCCTCGGGGCTGGGCCGTATGGCAAAGCCTTTTGTGTATGAAGGGGTCAATCCGAAGCCGAAGAATCCTACCATGAAATGGCTTATGAAGCAGCTTGAAAAGCATGATGTGGGGACCGGTGCCACCAGAACTTCCATTTATGCGGACGTTACCAATGCAAAATCGAAATATCCACTGCTGAAGGAAACAAAGGGCCGGCTTTCAATGCAGCCCAACGGAGAGACGTCGTACCGGCTCATACAGGGAACCCATATAGCCGGACTGGACCTTACCGAGAAGGTCATGAAGCAGATGAAGGAGATATATGAGGGCAAGACCGACGGTAAGGCATATCTTCATGATATACAGCAGATGATAATGGATGACATGCAGACCATGAGGGAGAACAGCCTCCGGCAGAAGCAGGCAAAAACTGCTTCTGCAGTGGGAAAATGTCCTTTGTGCGGAGAGGATATCCTGGAAAGCGAAAAAGGATGGTACTGTTCTTCCTGGAAAAAAGGCTGTAAGACCGGAATGTTCAGGAATTCTTTCGGAACGGCATTTACCCGGGAGGATTTTCTGAAAGCCCTGGCAGGGGAGACCATCGAGAATGACGGGCACAAGTTCACATATGACATCAGGCAGGCAAAGCTTATGGAACATTCCAGCCCGTCGGGGATAGCATGTCCCTGCTGCGGCGGTTATCTGAATGAAACATCTGACAGGTACAGCTGTCCATGCGGGTTCGGCACCATGAAAAAAGTTGCAGGGGTGCCTCTGACCCAGGCATATATTGCACAGCTCCGTGAAAATAAACAGACGGAAGTGATAAACGGTTTTACCTCATCAAAGGGCAGGAAATTCAAGGCCAGGATAAAGCTGAACGGTAAGAAGCTGGAATTTGATTTTTCCTGAGGTGTCTTTAAATATGCACCTTTATTTTTGTTTTAATTGTGTAATATATACAAAAATATACAGCATTATTAATATATTATTGTTTTCAATTGACTGAAACAGTATGTTTTCCTATAATTTCAGTAACTTGCTGAAGCGGAGTCATCTTGTGGTTTTTACTGCAGCGGCTCCGCTCTTTTTAAATATGAATAAGGAGCGTATAACACACCATGTCTGATCCTATTGTATTACTGAAAAATGTTGAAAAATGGTACGGAAAGAACCATGTGGTAAAGAACATGAACCTGGAGATCAAACACGGGGAGTTTCTCACATTACTGGGTCCTTCCGGATGCGGCAAGACCACTACACTCCGTATGATAGCAGGCTTTGAGGATGCAAATGAAGGCATCATCGAAGTCCAGGGTGAACGGGTAGAGGAGAAGGAACCATACCAGAGGGATGTAAACACTGTCTTTCAGAATTACTCCTTATTTCCCCATATGACGGTTTATGACAATGTGGCATATGGACTCACCATAAAAAAAGTTCCGAAGGATGAGATAAAGGAGCGTGTCACGGAAATGCTGGCACTGGTCCAGATGACAGGCTATGAGAGAAGAAAGCCTGACGCATTATCCGGCGGCCAGAAGCAGAGAATTGCCATTGCCCGTGCCCTTATCAATAACCCGAGAGTTCTTCTTCTGGATGAACCTTTGGGTGCACTGGATCTGAAACTGAGAAAACAGATGCAGATAGAGCTGAAAAGGCTCCAGAAGAAGCTGGGCATCACCTTCGTATATGTAACCCATGACCAGGAAGAGGCCATGACCATGTCAGACCGTATCGCGGTAATGAAGGACGGAGTCATTCTCCAGCTGGATTCCCCGATGGAGATATATAACAGGCCGAACTGCCGGTTTGTAGCGGACTTTATAGGTGAAAGCAATATACTGGACGGAGTTGCGGAGTCTGTTGAAGGCACGAAGATAAGGGTGAAGACAGACAACGGATATTTTACGACCTACGGCGAGGGCTTCGCCCCGGGGGAAAGGATGCACGTATCCGTAAGGCCTGAATTCATGTCCGTAATGAAGGAAAAAACAGAAGACTTCTCCATTAAGTGCGTTATAAAGGATTTCATCTACATGGGAACTGTCATCAAGACTCTTCTGGGACTTCCGGACGGCAGAGAGATCAAGTACACCAGATTTGATCTGGATCCGAACGTAAAAGAAGGAGATACTGTATATCTGTACTGCGAGAAGGGCAGGTCTGTTGCCATTCATGCAGACAGCACCGCAGAATCGGAGGCCGATGATGAAAAGTAAAAAGAAAAAATCAAGGCTGCCTTTCCTGGCACAGGCCGGGCCTGTATCTGCCTGGATGATACTGTTTGTAACTATCCCGATGCTCTTCATCATATTCATAAGCTTTATGTCCAGGGGAACATTCGGAGGGATTATTTACGAGCCATCCATCAAGCCTTATGAGACACTCATGGACCCTGTTTATTTCAAGGTAATCCTTAAGAGCTTCGAGGTGGCAATAATCACTACGGTGTCTTGCCTGATACTGGGATATCCTTTTGCATATTATATTGCGAAGAAGCCTCCGGAGACGGCGAGTCGTCTTATCATGCTGCTGATGATCCCCTTCTGGACCAACTCCCTGATGAGGCTTAATGCCTGGATGCTTCTTTTCCAGACCAACGGACCGGTGAACAACCTGCTCATAAGCCTGAATCTCATTAGTGAGCCGGTAACATTCATTTATACGGACGGGCTGGTACTGCTGGGACTTATCACCAATTTCCTTCCGTTTGCGGTGCTTCCCATGTATGCATCCATTGAAAAGCTGCAGAAATCCCTGCTGGAGGCTTCTGCCGATCTGGGTGCAAAGCCTTCGGTGACTTTCAGGAAGGTTACGCTGCCACTTACGTTCCCCGGCATATTCTCAGCTGTTATACTGACATTCATACCGGCACTGGGTACCTATACCATTACCGACATGCTGGGAGGAGGAAAGGTCCTTTACATCGGCAATATCATCAAGAACCAGTTCGGGGCTACAAGAAACTGGCCTCTGGGTGCGGCGCTGGCGGTGCTGCTCCTTCTGATAACGGCACTGTTGATATTCATTTATACCAGGTTCTCGAAGCTTGATGATATGGAGGTTCTGTGATGGATAATAAGATCAGGAATAAAAAAACCAGAAAGCACAGAGCCGGCAAGGTACTCGGAGATATCTACGCAGTTATCATTTATGCCATATTCTATATCCCGGTTGCGGTAATGATATTCTTCTCATTCAACAATGCGGACAGAAACTATTACTGGCAGGGATTTACCACAGACTGGTATGTGAAGCTGTTTGACTTCACCAATAAGGATCTGTGGATGGCACTGGGTTATTCCCTGCTCATAGCAGTGCTGTCAACGATCATTTCCGTAACCATCGGTGTGCTGGGGGGTATTGGACTTAAGAAGTTCGAGTTTAAAATGAAGAAATTCATAGGCCTCATGATCTATATCCCGATCATCGTGCCTGAGATAGTAATGGCAGTTGCCATGCTCATAATATTCATGACCATCGGCATCAAGCTGGGTCTGGGAACCATACTCATAGGACACTGTACCTTCTGCATTCCTTACGCGGTAATCACCATCAAGGGAAGGATCTCGGGAGACAATGAGACCCTGCAGGAGGCTTCCATGGACCTGGGAGCCAACAGGCTGCAGACGTTCTGGAGGATAACCATACCGACCATAATGCCGGGTATCACGTCATCCGCATTCCTGGCATTTACCCTGTCCATTGATGATGTAGTAATGTCAAATATGCTGGCAGGCGCATCCCAGTCCACGCTGCCGGTGCTCATACTATCGATGAACAGGACCGGCATCACACCTGATGTAAATGCCCTGACCACCCTTATGGTAGCTTTCATGCTGGTGGCAATGCTCACGGTTAACGGTATACAAAGGGCCCGGGCTAAAAAGGAGAAAAGGCTTCTGGCCGAGTCAGATGCCATAATCTCCGCAAATAAGAAATAACATTAACAGATAATTATTACTCAGGTAAATAATTATAAATTGTAAAAACAGGAGGATGAAAATGAAAAAATTAATCACTTTTGTACTGGTAACGGCTATGGTACTGTCACTCGGCGCAGGATTCTGCATGGCTGCTGAGGAAGAGCTCAACATCTTTATGTGGGGTGATTACATTTCAGACGAGCTTATCGCTAATTTTGAAAAAGAAAACAACTGCAAGGTCAACTTAAGCTATATGAGTGACAATGCAGATTCCATCACAAAATTAACTGCAGGTGCAGGAAGCGAATATGACCTTATCATGACATGTGATGCTTACATGAAGAGCCTTATCGAAGGCGGTTTCCTTGAGAAGCTTGATCCCGAGAAGATCCCTAATGCCATAGCAGGTATCAATGAAGCATACTGGAATGGTGACAACCGTGATTACTGCGTTCCTTATCTTATGAACTACATTTACGTTGTATACGATACAGAACGCTGCCCGAT
>JABUTA010000025.1:6021-16647 GCA_021443845.1 Parasporobacterium sp. | reverse complement strand
GGCCAGATCGGTTCTGTAGACGGTGCCCGTAACCTTTTCCCGATCGCTCTTATTTCACTGGGATATGATCCTAACTCAACAAGCGAGGAAGAGATCGCAGCTGCATATGAATGGCTCGTTGATTACAACAAAAACGTTGTTGCTTACGGTTCAACAGAACAGAACATCATCAGCGGAACCATTTCCTGCATGCTGACATATGACGGCAATGCAGCATGGGCAATGAGCGAGCTGGGTGAGAACAACCACCTTAAGATCGCGTCTTTCACAGCTGATCCGGTTCAGTTAGGTTTTGATCTTTATGTAATGCCTAAGGGAGCAAAGCATCAGGAGCTTGCTTACAGCTTCCTTAACTACATTCATGATCCTCAGGTAATGGCAGCTAACCTTGTAGACTTCCCGTACTCATGCCCGAACGATCTGGCAGTTGAGGCAGCTAGTGATGAATACAAGAACAGCCCGGCATTCGACTTTGACTATAAGACAAATGTATTCTTCCAGGAAGACGTAGGCGATGCCATCACAATCTATGATTACTATTATCAGTTACTCAAGATGAGCTGATCAGGTGTTGAAAAGCTGAATCTTGCAGCAGTATAAAGTATCATGGGGCGTTCTTTTACCGGGACGCCCCGGTTTTTGAAACCGGTAAGGCACTTTGCTGCCGGGCCGGTTTTGGGAGGAAAGCAGATGGTAAAATATAACAGAGAAGAACAGATCGCAAGTGTAAGAGGAGCTCTGGCATTAAGGAGCGAAATAGAGAAGATAGTGGATTCCTATTGTAATGAAGATTTCCGCAATCTCTGCTATCTTGGCATCGGCGGCACATGGGCAAGCTGCCTTCAGGCTGTTGTCCACATGAAAGAAAGAACAGACCGTGATGTATTTGCGGCAAATGCGGCTGAATACAATACTACCGGTGACAGAAGAGTAGGCAGGGGTACTGTTGTTGTCATTTCATCGGTTACCGGTACTACTGTTGAGATAGTGGCAGGAGTCAGAAAAGCTCAGGCCGACGGCGCGAAGGTTATAGGTTTCGTCGACAACGCAGACTGTGAGCTGGCAGGAATGGTTGACAACTGCATTACCTATAAATCAAACGAACAGCTTAAATTTTTCATGACAGCTGACAGATTCATGTTCAACTGGGGTGAAATGGATGAATACGAAGAATTCTACGGCCAGATGGATAAATATCTTCCTGAAGGACTTGTTGAGATAGAAGAAAAGGCAGACTCTTTCGGAGAAGAATACGCAAAAGCCCATCTGAACGACAGACTGCATTATTTTGTAGGAGCGGGTACCATGTACGGTGCAACATATTCCTACGCAATGTGCTACTGGGAAGAAATGCACTGGATCAGGACCAAGTCCATCCACAGTGCGGAGTTCTTCCACGGAATGTTGGAAATAATAGATGATGACACACCGGTAACACTTTTTGTAACAGAGGATTCCCAGAGATCCCTTTCCGAACGTGTTGCCAGGTTCCTGCCTAAGATCAATCATAACCATACAGTCATTGATGCCGCTGATTATCCGATAGAGGGCATTGATGCAAAGTTCAGGGGCAATATCTCCCATCTGATCATCCATGCGGTTACCAACAGGATAGATGCTCATCTGGAGGCTATCGGAGGTCATGACATGACCATCAGACGTTACTACAGGAAGTTTGATTACTAAAATGGAATTCGGTTTATTTACATGTCCCTATCAGTATGATCCTCTGGAGAAAGCTTTCAGGGATGCGGCAGATTTCGGATATGATTTTATTGAGCTGTGGGGTGGAAGGCCCCACGCTTATCCTTATGACCTTCAGGAGGATATATCGGAAATCCGCGAACTTATTGAAAAATACAGTATGCCCGTAAAGGTATACACTCCCGAGATCAATGCATATCCCTACAATTTCATGCTGGCATCTGACCGGCAGTGGGAAAAGTGCATGGATTATGTCGATATATCCCTCAATGCAGCCTGCAGGATGGGAGCAGAGGCAGCCCTGTTCGCCATAGGCCACGGAGGAAATGTTCCGGAAGACAGAAGGCGGGACAGGCTCATGAAATCCCTCAGGCGAATGGCTGAGCTGGCGGATAAGAATGGTGTAATGATAATGGTGGAAACCCTCACACCGTTTGAGTCCAATACCTGCACCGGTGTGAGGGAGCTATACGATGTGCTGAAGGCAGCAGACTCTGATATGCTGTGCCCCATGGTGGATCTGGCAGCGCCTTTTACACAGGGAGAGGATCCGGCAGATTATGTGAGGATGTTCGGGAAACGCCTTAACCATATGCATCTGGTGGATTCTGACGGGGAAAGCGACACACACCTGATACCCGGTGAGGGGATAATGGATCTTAAGAACATACTGACAGAAATGCGGTCCCTGGGATTTGACGGGACCGCCACCATAGAACTGGTGACACATTATATGAGCGATCCGTCTTATTATGCGGAGCTGGCACTGAAAAAAGCAAAGGAACTTCTGGAATGAATTTTGCATGTGCAGGTGATAACTGTATTGATTATTATGATAGAGATGATGCGGCATTCTGCGGCGGGAACCCGGTGAATGTGGCAGTATACATAAAGCGCCTCGGCGGGGATTCATCCTACACCGGGGCAGTGGGAAATGACCGTTTCGGCAGGGTAATGCTGGACTCACTGCAGGCTAAAGGAGTGGATACGTCCACGGTACAGGTAAAAGATGGGGCAACGGCAGTGTGCCATGTTGAAATGAAGGACGGAGACAGGATCCTGGGAGACTATGATGAAGGTGTAATGGCAGATTTTACCCTGGATAAGGATGAGATATGCTGGCTGGCCGGGCAGGATATAGTAATATCCGGATTATGGTCACATATGGAGAATGTGCTGAAAGACATTAAGGCGGAAGGCCAGACCGTAATAGCATTTGACTGTGCAGACAGGCCTTATGATCCGGTTTCCGTTACTGCTTCACAGTCTGCAGACATTCTGTTCTTTTCGGATGACAGTGCTGATGATGAGGAACTGAAGTCCGTTCTTGCTGACCTGGCATCAAGGGGGCCGGCCCTCGTAGTTGCCACCAGGGGAAAGAACGGAAGCATGGCATATGACGGAAGAAATTTCTGTTTCCATGGCATCATTGAATGTGAATTAGTGGATACCATGGGTGCAGGGGACAGCTATATAGCCGGTTTTCTGTATGAATACATGAAAAGAAGGCAGCAGTCCGGGCATATCGTGGATGATATTGAAGCATGTATGAAGGCCGGGGCAGAGTCAGCAGCTGTGACCATAGGCTACAGCGGGGCATGGTGAAAGCGCAGGTAACCAACGGTTAAAGTCCTGGGATAGTGGGTGAAAAAACACTGTGATCTGCAGCTGTAGTTTATACCGGAGGATAAAGAATGCATACAAGGATAACGGCCGGGAGTTATTTCCTTCATACCGGCGAAAATGAAACAGGCGGATATGTTATAATAAGGCTTCTGCTGAAAGAGTCAGTAAAACCGGATGTGCTGAAGGATGCTGTACAGGCATCCTTTACCAGGTTTCCTTATTTTTCAGTAAAGCTGGTCCTTGAGGGAACGGATTTTTATCTGGTGGACAATGATCTGCCTCCCGTGGTTACAGAGGATGGAGAGCCCTTCGAACTGGGAGCTGAAATATCCAACTTCCATCTGCTCGGATTCTCCTGCAAGGGGAATTATCTTTATGTATTCATGGATCATATGCTTACTGACGGCAGGGGAATAAGTGATTTTATATATACCCTGCTGTACTGTTATTTTAAAAATGCGTACAACAGGGATTTTGACTGTCCCGGATGCAGGAAACCGGGAGAGGAGATCGGCGACAATGAGTATGAGGATCCTTTTGGCGCAGTTTTACCGGTTACCGGGGAGACCGGGAACAGAGGAAATGAACATTTTTTCAGACTGCCTGAGGCAATGAATGATTCCGGAGACTGCAGGTCACATATAATCAGCATATCCCAGAAGGATCTCATGCAGGCCGCAAGGAATACGGACAACAGTCCTTCAACATTTGTGGTACTGAAGCTCATGGAAGCGATTGATGAAGTGCATCCTGATCATAAAGAGAAGATCAATATTAATTTATGCGCAGATGTAAGGGGCGCGATCCATATGAAGGATACCCACCAGTGCTCCGTTGTGGGGCTGAACCTTGTATATGATGACAAGCTTCGCAGTATGCCGGAACCAATGCGGGGGACCTGCATAAGAGGCCAGGTTATAATCCAGAATGATGAGGAATCCCTTAAGGATACTTTCAGATTTATGACAGATGCAGAGCACGGACTTATGGAAATCCGGGATCTGGAGCAGAGGATAAAAGAATACAAAAAAGGCCTGGATTCCACGACCCCCATCGTTTCATATGTGGGGAAATATGATTTCGGTGAATTGAACAGGTTTGTGGAATCTGTCATAATACTAACAGACGCAGCAGGATCCATGCTTATTGAGATAAATGCAATAGAAGACAGGTTTTTCCTCAGCATGTCCTCCAGGGTGACGTCGGATGTTTATGCGGATGCTTTTATGCATCAGCTGGAGCTTGCAGGCGTGCCCTATACGCTGGAGGAGGTACTTTGTTACAGGATGCCGGAGAAACACCATATAAAGTATGCAAGCGCAGCTGAAAAGAAATGAAATAAACTTTGCCTGACAGAAAAGGATTTCCCAAAGGCATATTCAGACAATATTTAAGAGAGGTATATAAATGTTAGAAATAGGAACAAAAGCACCGGCATTTTCACTGCCGGACCAGAACGGTGACATACATACTCTGGAAGAATACAGAGGGAAAAAGGTGGTACTGTATTTTTATCCCAAGGACAGTACATCAGGCTGCACAAAGCAGGCCTGCGGTTTTGCGGACCGTTATCCACAGTTTCTTGAAAAGGATGCTGTGGTTATAGGTGTAAGCAAGGACAGCGTGAAATCCCACAAGAATTTCGAAACAAAATACAGTCTGCCCTTTACCATTCTTTCCGATACGGAGCTTTCCTGTATTCAGGCATATGACGTATGGAAAGAAAAGAAGATGTACGGCAAGACAAGCATGGGTGTAGTGCGTACCACATACCTTATTGATGAAGAGGGTATTATAATCAAGGCTTTCGATAAGGTAAAGGCGGATGAAAATCCGGAGCAGATGCTTAAGGAACTGAGCTGAAGGGAACGGAGGGTAATTGTCGTTTGATCGGGGGGAATATGGCAGATACTACATTATTATACAGGCATCAGTTCAGATTATCTCTTGGGAAGATGGTATTTAAAGCTGCGGCTTTTATTATCATTTTCATAGTTGCAGTCCTCAGTAAATCCCTGATAGCCTGGTCAGACGTTGTTGAGCAGATAGGTGCCTTTGCCAGGGGGATAGTCATTCTTGTTATTTCCGGAAAGCTGAGAAATGATGTCCGGTATGAGTACAATTACGGAGTCGCAAAACTGGAGAGTGTTGCGGTACTTTTCAGCGAAGCCATAAAGCTGGGAGGTTTCATCGTAATCGGGGGCGAGATCATCAATGAGCTGTTCCGGGAAGGTGAAGCATTCAGTTATTTCAACTTTGTGCTTATTGCGTTTAAAATGATAAATATAGCCGCCGATATCACTCTGATCCTTCAGCAGAAGAGTCTTTCTGGCCGGTACGGGGATACATTTGTGGCCAGAAGGGCAATGGAAGACCATAAAGAAGACCTGTTTTTTGACGGGGGGATATTCCTGGCCCTTATACTCAGTCTGATTCTCAGAAATACAAAATTCCACCGTTACGTTGTTCCGGGTCTGATGTTTGTGCTCCTGATAGTATTTACCATAGAGATCATCAGAGGAATAAAACACAACATAAAGATACTGTCTGAAAGGACTCTGCCGGAGGATAAGCAGATGCATATAGTGGCGGCCATGGCACGTCTGGCTGACAGATACGAGGACTTTGACAAGGTCAATTCCTGCAGTATGGGAAACTATGAGAAGATAGATGTACACCTGACGTTTGCTGAGGATGCCACTTACAGGCATATAGAGGATTTCCGTAATGATCTGGAGGCGGAGATCAGGAAAAATCTACCGGATGCAGAGGTCAACATTATATTCGGCGAAGACGAGACTTTGTGAAAAAAATGTCGCAGTTTCGGATTTTTTCGGGTATCTGATGTTTTTTGTCTGTGCAATTAAGCAATGTATACAAAAATGCCTTTATACACTTTATTCGACTTGCCGATTGTATTCGCAGAAATACAATTGCTATAATGAAAGTGCGGAATTTCTGTTCCGCACTTTTTTATTTTTGTTTACGGAAATCGGGAACTACCAACGGAGGAAAACAGAACATGGAGGTTAAGAAAATCAGGAAAGTTCTTGTAGCGAACAGAGGTGAGATCGCCACAAGAATCATCAGAGCATGCTTCGATCTGGGAATAAATACAGTAGCTATTTACTCCAAGGAAGACATTTACAGCGAACACCGTATCAAGGCAGATGAAGCATATATGATCGGTGAGAGCCTGAGTCCTTTGGGAGCATATCTTGCCATCGACGAGATAGTTGATCTGGCAAAAAGAAAAAATGTAGATGCCATCCACCCGGGCTACGGATTTTTAAGCGAGAATGCAGCCCTTGCCAGAGCCTGTGAAGAAGCAGGCATCAAGTTCATCGGTCCGAACTCGACTGTACTGGGACAGATGGGCGACAAGCTTTCCGCAAAGGAAATGGCATTAAGATGCAAGGTGCCTACTATCCCGGGAAGCACTGAACCCTTAAAGGACGGAAAGGAAGCCCTTGCAAAGGCTGTTGAATACGGTTTTCCTGTAATCCTCAAGGCTGCATCAGGCGGCGGCGGAAGGGGAATGAGAGCCTGCTTCAATGAAAGTGAGGTTGAAAATGCCTTCGAGCTGGTAAGATCAGAAGCAAAGAAGGCCTTCGGCAATGATGATATCTTCATTGAAAAATTCCTCGTTGAGCCAAAGCATATAGAAGTACAGATATTAGGCGACGAACAGGGCAATATCGTTCATCTCTACGAACGTGACTGCTCACTCCAGAGAAGATATCAGAAGGTAGTCGAATATACTCCTGCATGGTCACTTCCCGTGGAAGTAAGAGAAGCCATCTGTGCTGATGCAGTAAAGATCGCAAAGGAAGTGGGATACACAAATGCAGGTACAGTGGAGTTCCTGGT
Organism: Parasporobacterium sp.; assembly: GCA_021443845.1. Taxonomy (GTDB): domain Bacteria; phylum Bacillota; class Clostridia; order Lachnospirales; family Lachnospiraceae; genus RGIG5612. The sequence goes on along the minus strand of JABUTA010000025.1, from coordinate 9,447 downwards.
AGACAAGTCGGGCTCCCATTACTTCATCGAAATGAACCCCCGAATCCAGGTAGAGCATACTGTTACCGAAATGGTAACGGGAATAGACCTTGTACGTGCCCAGATCATCATAGCATCAGGATATCCGCTGTCACATCCTATGATCGGCATTAACAGCCAGGCTGACGTAACAACGAGAGGTTATGCTATCCAGTGCCGTATAACGACAGAAGATCCTGCAAACAACTTTGCTCCGGATACAGGAAAGATAACAGCATACAGATCCTGCGGCGGCAACGGCATACGCCTTGACGGTGCAAATACATACGTAGGTTCTGAGATCACCCCATACTATGACAGCCTTCTTGTAAAGGTTACCTGTACGGATTCCACATTTGAGGGTGCTGCCAGAAAGGCCCTGAGAGCTATCCGGGAGACCACCATAAGAGGCGTAAAGACAAATGTGGGCTTCATCAGCAACATCCTGAGGAATGAAAAGTTCCTTAATGGATTATGCTATACAAAATTCATTGATGACACTCCGGAGCTCTTTGATCTGCCTGACAGCAAGGACAGGGCAACAAAGATGCTGAAATATATCGGAAATATCTGCGTAAACGATCCTCTTGCAGGTACAAAGCTATTTGATACACCGAGATTTGTAAAAACATCAGGACAGCCCCCGAAGCCGGGTCTTAAGCAGCTTTTGGATGATAAGGGACCTGAAGCCGTAAGGGATTACGTTTTAAACGAAAAGAAGCTTCTCATCACAGATACCACCATGAGGGATGCCCAGCAGAGCCTTCTGGCAACCAGGCTCCGTACCAGGGATATGGCCAAGGGCGCTGATGCCATGGCAGAGATCCTGGCTGACTGCTTCTCATTTGAAATGTGGGGCGGAGCTACATTTGACACAGCTTACAGATTCCTTCATGAATCACCATGGGAGAGACTTGATATGTTAAGGGGACTCATCCCCAACGTGCTGTTCCAGATGCTTCTTCGGGGATCGAACCTTCTTGGATATTCAAGCTATCCGGACAACGAAGTAAGAAAATTCATCGAAGAGGCCGCAAAGGGAGGCATCGACGTATTCCGTGTATTTGACTCCCTTAACTGGATACCTAACATGGAAGTGGCAATGGATGAGGTCCTTAAGCAGAACAAGATCCTGGAGGCCACCATGTGCTATACAGGCGATATCAGCGATCCGAAGCGTGACAAGTACACATTGGACTACTATGTGAAGATGGCCAAGGAGCTGGAAAAGAGAGGCGCCCATATGCTGGCTGTCAAGGATATGTCAGGCCTTCTCAAGCCATATGCTGCAGCTAAGCTCGTAAAGACCCTCAAGCAGGAAGTGGGAATACCGATACATCTCCATACACATGATACTGCCGGCAACCAGGTGGCTGCATGCATCATGGCAGCAGAGGCAGGGGTGGATGTAGTAGACCTTGCAATATCCTCAATGTCAAGCCTTACAAGCCAGCCTTCAATGAACTCCGTATGCTCGGCTCTTCAGGGAACCGAAAGAGATACAGGCATGGATATGAGAAGGCTGGAGGCCCTTTCAGAATACTGGGAGGACATAAGGGGCCGTTACGATACATTTGAATCAGACCTTAAGACACCTCTTACCGACATCTACAGGTATGAGATCCCCGGCGGACAGTATACAAACCTCCGTCCTCAGGTACAGAGCCTTGGTCTGGGACACCGCTTCAATGAAGTAAGGGAAATGTTCGTGACAGTAAACAAAATGCTGGGTGACATCGTTAAGGTAACACCTTCTTCAAAGATGGTAGGTGACCTTGCGATATTCATGGTGCAGAACGACCTTACACCAGAGAATATTGTCGAAAAAGGCGAAGCCCTGGCATTCCCTGACAGCGTGGTAAGCTATTTCAAAGGCATGATGGGACAGCCTGCATGGGGATTCCCGGAGGACATCCAGAAAGTAGTGCTTAAAGGCGAGGAACCTATCACATGCCGCCCGGGAGACCTTTTAGAGCCGATCGATTTCGAAGCTGTAAGGGAAAAACTGGAGGCAGTAAAGCCGGGTGAAGAGGTTACAGACAGGGATCTGGTAAGCTGGGTAATGTTCCCGAAGGTTGTAGAGGAGTTCTACAGAAAACGTAAGGAATACGGTTATATTACCCGCCTCGGAAGCCATGTATTCTTCCACGGACTGGCAGAAGGCGAGACCAACAAGGTCAATATCGAAGACGGAAAGACCCTCGTTATCAAATATCTCGGTCTTGGTGATGTCCATGAAGACGGAACCAGAACTGTTCATTTTGAACTTAACGGCTCCTTAAGAGATGTTACGGTAGTTGATAATACTGCATCCAAGAGTGTAGTGAAGGTTCCGATGGCCGATCCTTCCGATAAGAGTCAGGTAGGTGCATCCATTCCGGGTGCGGTATCCAAGATCAATGTCAGGGTCGGGGATAAGGTCGAAGAAAACCAGGCTCTTGCTGTCGTGGAAGCCATGAAGATGGAAACAAGCGTTACTGCCAGAATGGCAGGTGTTGTAGAAGAAATTCTGATTTCTGAAAATGACACAGTTAAGGCAGGCCAGCTTCTTATAAAGATCAGATAATAAAGAAACGATCAGGAATCCCGGAGCTTTGACTCCGGGATTCTTTTTGCGTATAATAAACGGATGCAAACAGGAAAATATCAAAGGAATGATAAATATGCCGATTATTGATTTCCATACACATATACTGCCGGGGATAGATGACGGAAGCCCGGACGTGGCCACTAGCCTTCTGATGCTGGATAAGATGAGGAAGGATGGGATAACTCATGTGGCTGCCACCCCGCATTTTTATGCAGACGAGATGACCATAGACAGCTTTCTCGAAAACAGGAGGGCAGCCTACAGGCAGCTGCTGGCTGCAGAAAATACAGGGATCACCGTCATACCCGGTGCGGAGGTATACTATTTCAGGGGAATGTCAAATGCCGATGCCATTCACAGTCTGTGCATCGGCGGAGATGAGGTTCTGCTGCTGGAGCTGCCATTCACTGACTGGGATGACAGCGTTATTGACGAGGTACACGCTCTGACCGGCAGATATACGGTTATTCTGGCTCATCTTGAAAGATATATAAGATTCCACCGTAACAGGAAAAAACTCAGAGAACTCATGGATATGGACCTGTATGTGCAGGTTAATGCGGAATCTGTACAGAAGCGCAGCGGATGCTATGAAAAAGATGCTGTAAAGTGGCTGAAGGAAGGCTGTGCCCATGTTCTGGGAAGCGACTGCCATGGCATAAGCCGTCGGATTCCGGACCTTAAGGAAGGCAGAAACGCCCTTGCAGCTGCAGACAGAAGAATCCCGGCAAGGATAGATGAGGCGGGAAGAGAGCTTCTTCACAGAATGCATGCATTTTGCAGATAGTACGAAAAGGAGAATAAAGATTTTGAAGATT
>JABUTA010000025.1:0-5647 GCA_021443845.1 Parasporobacterium sp. | reverse complement strand
AGGAATTTCACATAGGCATTGATAACTTCGATATTTCTGCTGTGAACCTCAGCAAGAATTTCCTTCTGACAGGCAGGGTGGAGTATGAATTCAGGACCACCGTGGTCAGGGAATTCCATGATGAGGAATCCATGAAAGAACTGGGGCAATGGATTGAGGGCGCCGAGAAATATTATCTGCAGAATTTTGTGGACAGGGACAAGGTTATGTACCAGGGATTGTCATCTCATAGTGAAGATGTACTGAAAAATCTGGCGGAAACGGTAAAACCTTATGTAAAATATATAGATATAAGAGGTTTGTAACATAATTGTAATAACTACATATTGTGTTAATAAAAAACATGACCACTATATATTGACTTTTCACGGATAAATGTTATCATCTTCCACAGCGTATAAAATAATAAAAGCGGACTGCAGAAAAAGTGCAGACTGCAATAAAAATACAGACGGGCATCCGTATGAAGCCTGCCGGCAGGCGGCTTAAATGGAAAAATTCCCTGTACCAGGATGTCCCATGTGGAGGAGAATTTATGTATCGTGTTTTAAAACGTGACGGTCTTGAAGTAGAATTCAATGTATCAAAGATCAGTGCTGCTCTTGAGAAGGCATTCCGTGCAAGCAACAAGATGTATCATCCATCTGTAATAGACATGCTCGCCCTCAGAGTAACATCTGATTTCGAAGCAAAGATCACAGACGGCCATATTTCCGTAGAAGAAATCCAGGACAGTGCTGAGAAGATCCTGTCAGAGGCAGGCTATACTGATGTTGCCAAGGCATACATCCTTTACCGTAAGCAGAGAGAAAAAGTACGTAATGTCAAGAGTGCCATGCTCAGCTACAAGGATCTTGTGGATGATTACCTCAAGATCAATGACTGGCGTGTTAAGGAGAACTCTACAGTTACATACAGCGTAGGCGGTCTTATCCTTTCAAACTCAGGAGCTATCACAGCAAACTACTGGCTCAGTGAGATCTATGACCAGGAGATAGCCGATGCCCACAGGAACGCAGACATCCATATCCATGATCTGAGCATGCTTACAGGTTACTGTGCAGGATGGAGCCTTAAGCAGCTCATTCAGGAAGGCCTCGGCGGTGTACCGGGCAAGATCACATCTTCTCCGGCAGCTCACCTTTCAACTCTCTGCAACCAGATGGTAAACTTCCTGGGAATCATGCAGAATGAATGGGCAGGAGCTCAGGCCTTTTCTTCATTCGACACATATCTTGCTCCTTTTGTAAAGATTGACAATCTTTCACAGAAGGAAGTTAAGCAGTGCATCCAGTCATTCATCTATGGTGTAAACACACCTTCACGCTGGGGTACACAGGCACCGTTCACCAATATCACCCTTGACTGGACAGTTCCGAAGGATCTTGCCCCGCTTCCTGCACTGGTAGGCGGCAAGGAGCTTGATTTCACCTATGGAGACTGCCAGAAGGAAATGGATATGGTCAACAAAGCATTCATCGAGATCATGATCGAAGGTGATGCAAACGGTCGTGGATTCCAGTATCCTATCCCGACATACTCCATCACAAAGGATTTCAACTGGGAAGAGACAGAGAACAACAAGCTTCTCTTTGAAATGACAGCTAAATACGGAACACCGTATTTCTCAAATTACATTAACTCAGACATGGAACCGAATGATGTGCGTTCAATGTGCTGCAGACTCCGTCTTGACCTTCGTGAGCTCCGCAAGAAATCCGGCGGTTTCTTCGGAAGCGGAGAATCAACAGGTTCGGTAGGCGTTGTTACCATCAACCTTCCGAGAATCGCTTACCTTGCAAAGGATAAGGATGATTTCTATAAGAGACTTGATTACCTTATGGATATCTCCGCAAGAAGCCTTAAGACAAAACGTACTGTAATCACAAAGCTCCTTGATTCAGGACTCTATCCTTATACAAAGCGTTATCTCGGTACATTCAACAACCACTTCTCAACAATCGGTCTTATCGGTATGAATGAAGTGGGCCTGAATGCAAAGTGGCTCCGCAAGGATCTGACAGATACCGAGACACAGGCATTTGCAGCAGAAGTACTGAACCACATGAGAAACAAGCTTTCTGATTACCAGGAAGAGTATGGTGATCTGTACAACCTTGAGGCAACTCCTGCAGAGTCAACAACCTATCGTTTTGCTAAGCATGACAAGGAAGACTTCCCGGATATCATCACTGCAAATGAGAACGGTACTCCGTATTACACCAACTCATCACACCTTCCGGTCGGCTACACAGAGGATATCTTCACAGCCCTTGATGTTCAGGATGAGCTCCAGACACTTTATACATCAGGAACAGTATTCCATGCATTCCTCGGCGAGAAGCTGGGATCATGGAAGGAAGCAGCAACTCTCGTACGTAAGATCGCAGAGAACTACAGACTTCCTTATTACACCATGTCACCGACATACTCTATCTGTAAGGATCACGGATATCTTCCGGGCGAAGTATATGAATGCCCGTACTGCGGCAACAAGACAGAGGTTTACAGCCGTATTACAGGCTACTACCGTCCGGTACAGAACTGGAATGACGGTAAGGCACAGGAATTCAAGGACAGAAGGGTTTACGATATTGAAAACAGCCATCTGAAGCGTGCTGAGGCAGCACCTGCAGCTGAAGCTGCAGCACCTGTACAGGCAGAGGCACCATCCTGCGGATGCACTGAGGAGGCAGCAGCTCCGGCAGCATCAGGACAGATCCTTCTCTTTGCCACAAAGACATGTCCTAACTGCAAGCAGGCAGAAAAACTCCTTGAAGAAGCAGGCGTGATCTATTCAAAGGTACTTGCCGAGGAAAGACCTGAAATGGCAATGAAGTACGGTATCCGTCAGGCTCCGACCATCATCATAGATGAGACACAGCCGGTGAAGCTGGTAGGTCTCGGAGGAGTACGAAAGTTTATTGATGAACTTGCGGTATGATAAATACCTGCGTCTGAATAACAGATAAAAACATAGAAAATGCATTTTTGCAGACAACAGTGCTGGAAAATGCATTTTCTTCATATATGAGGTCAGAAAATGAGAGACATAGTGATAATCGGAGGCGGCCCGGCAGGTCTTACAAGCGCCATTTATGCAGCCAGGGCAGGAAAATCCGTTAAGGTATACGAAAAGGATAATCTCGGAGGACAGATACTTTATTCCCCGATGGTAGATAACTATCCGGGAATTCCCCACATGAGCGGCGCAGGGTACGTGGAAAAGCTGACATCCCAGGTGAAAGAGCTGGGAGTAGATATCGTGTTCGAGGAAGTAACCGGCATCAGAAAGGCAGAAGGAACTGAAGAATATCTGGTATCAGGAGCTTCCGGAGATGAACGGTGTAAGGCAGTTATCCTGGCTACCGGAGTGGCACACAGAAAGCTGGGACTTGAAGGTGAAGATGATCTGGTGGGATGCGGCATTTCATATTGCGCAGTATGCGACGGAGCTTTCTACAAGGGAACAGACGTTGCAGTAATAGGAGGCGGGGATACCGCCCTGCAGGATGCGCTGTTTCTTGCCGCAACTTCTAAGAAGGTAACACTTATACACAGAAGAGATGAATTCCGGGGAGAGAAGAGCCTTGTTAACAGGGTACTGGCCAATCCGAAGATAGAAGTCCTTTACAGCCATACCGTTGACAGCTTCATAGAAGAGAACGGGGTGCTTCAGGGACTCATTATCCGTGATTCCAAGACAGGGGACAGCAGAAGACTGGATGTGGAAGGTGTATTCCTGGCTGTGGGCCAGAAACCCCAGAGCAGTCCGTTTAAGGAACTTGTTTACGTGGATGAGCAGGGATATTACTATGTGGGCGAAGATGCACTGACCAACGAGCCGGGAATATTTGCCGCAGGAGATGCCAGGATAAAGAAAGTACGCCAGCTTACCACTGCTGTGGGAGACGGTGCTGCGGCAGCGGTGGCAGCCTGCGAATACATCGACTGCTGAAGTTAAACGCAATAATTCCGACCTGTCCATACTGTTTTCTGTCCGGAACATAAGCTCCTGGATCGAATAAAAATCGGATGCAGATTATACAAAAAGCTGTACAAACAGCGTAATCGCAAGGTAAAAAACAGTTGACGTCAAGAGATTAACTGCGTAAAATATCAGCATAATAACACTGACGGAGAGATTTTATCAATTCGAAAGGGCTTCATAGGAAGATATTACAAAGATATCATGAGATTGCTATGCCCTTTCTGCGTCCTGCGGAAAGGGTATTTTTTCAGGAGATTTTTATGTTAAAAGTTGCGATTTACGGAAAAGGCGGTATAGGAAAGTCTACGGTTACAGGGAACCTTGCGGCAGCATTTGCGGCAATGGGCAAGAGAGTCATCCAGATAGGATGTGATCCCAAGGCAGACTCCACCATAAACCTGCTTAAGGGGGAGCCGCTGCTTCCCGTAATGAATTATATGAGGGAGCATGATGCGGATCCGGAGACTCTGGAAGAGATTTCAAAGGTGGGATACGGCGGAGTTCTGTGCATAGAGACGGGAGGACCGACACCGGGTCTGGGATGCGCGGGCAGAGGTATCATAGCGACCTTCCAGCTGCTGGAGGACCTGCAGCTTTTTGAAAAGTGGCAGCCGGATGTAGTGCTCTATGACGTACTGGGTGACGTTGTATGCGGAGGCTTTGCGGCACCCATCAGAGAAGGGTATGCGGAGAAGGTAGTAATAGTGACATCAGGAGAAAAAATGGCACTGTATGCCGCCAACAACATATATCAGGCTGTAAAGAATTTCGAAGAGAGAAGCTACGCCCATGTAAGCGGCATAATACTGAACCACAGGAATGTGGAGAATGAGACAGAGAAGGTCAGAAGCTTTGCTGAGGAAAGGAATCTTCCCATCCTGGGAGAAGTGCCCAGAAGCCACGACATCAACAGATTTGAGGATCAGGGAATGACTGTTATCGAGGGGGACATCAACCTTGAGGTAAGCAGAGTATTCATGGATCTTGCAGAAACACTGCTTGAGTGCAGATAAAGAGGATAACATGGGAACACCATTTTCACTTACAACATCACAGATCGCCGATATGGGTCCGGATAATCTTCCGAAAGCTTATGACAGCGGCGCACATCTGATATACAGTTCTCCGGCAACCCTGGCATTTAACTCTCCGGGCGCCGAGGGTTTCGGAGTTAAAAGAGCAGGGCTTGCGGTTCCGGAATCCATAATGCTGCTGGTTTCTCCGGCATGCTGCGGCAGGAACACGACGGGCCTGGGAAGCAGCCCGGAGTATCAGGGTCGTTTCTTTTACCTGATAATGGATGACAATGACATAGTAACAGGAAAGCACCTTAATAAGATTTCCGCTGCTGTGAAGGAAATAGTTGGCGGGCTGGATAAAAAGCCGTCAGTTGTCATGATATGTATCACCTGTGTTGACGCCCTGCTGGGCACTGATATGGAGAGGGTATGCAAAAAGGCATCGGAAGCAGTGGGTATTCCGGTCAGACCCTGTTATATGTATGCACTGACCCGTGAAGGCAGGAAGCCCCCCATGGTACATGTAAGGCAGTCTGTATATTCACTGCTGCAGCCCATGAAGAAAAGGCCCTCCAGCGTAAATCTGATGGGATATTTCGCAGGACTTCAGGATGACTGCGAGATATATTACCTTCTT
>JABUTA010000259.1 GCA_021443845.1 Parasporobacterium sp. | reverse complement strand
TCTGCCAGATCCCTGGCATTTATGGGGGCTACTTCCGCACCTTTGCGGGCTGTCATCTTAACCAGTCCTTCCAGCTCCAGCTTTCTGATAGCCTCCCTGACCGGTGTTCTTGATACCCCCAGCTCATTCGCCAGCTTGATTTCCATGAGTCTTTCACCGGATTTAAGTTCCCCGGTAATGATCGCTTCTCTCAATGTTCTGAAAACAATGTCCCTCAGCGGTATATAATCGTCAAAACTTAATTTTAAATTTGCCATAGTCATCCTCACTAAAACTGTTAAAGGCGTCATCCGCCCGGTTTTCATCTGTAAAAATTCCGAATACCACAGGGCCCGAACCGCTCATAAGTGCTGCCTCGGCTCCCATGCCGGTCATGATATTTCTGACCCGGGCAATCTGTGGGTATTCAGCCAGGGCTGCCGGTTCCAGAACATTACCCATACAGGCTGCCATGTCCTTAATGCTTCCCTTTTCCAGTGCACTTATAAGCCCGTCAATATCAGGATGGATATCAGGCGTATCTTTGTGTTCCTTAAGGTATTCGTCATATGCTCTGTATGCCCATAACGCTGAAATCCCGAAATCAGGCTTTATTATTACCATATAGCAATGGGGGATTGGTGCCACGCAAGTCAGTATTTCCCCGATTCCTTCGGAAAGATATGTCCCTCTTCTGAGACAGAAGGGAACATCTGCTCCAAGCTTCAGAGCTATGGAATCCTTCTCAGCCTGATCCATATGAAGCTCATACAGTTCGTCCATTGCAGTGATCACGGCTGCACCGTCTGCGGAACCTCCGGCCATCCCTGCCGCGGCGGGAATATGCTTGACTATGCTTATTTCCACCTTCCCTGAAAGTTCGTATCTGTCCATTATCAGCTTTGCTGCCTTATATGCCAGATTTCTTTCATCCGTCGGGACTTCCGGATCGCTGCATGTGATACTTATACTGTAAGCGTCTTTTTTCTCAGTCATGCCATCTGCGGTCACTGTAATCTCATCATATACATCAACGGTCTGCATGATCATTTTCACAAGATGATATCCGTCAGGACGTATTCCCGTAATATCAAGTCCCAGATTAACTTTTCCGTATGCTCTGATTTCCTTAGTCTTCATGATCATGACATTTCCGTCTGAGTATTGTCTGCTGTATGTTCGCATAACACTGAGTATCTTATCACAGAGAAAAATTGTATACAATAATATTTGCTATATTCATTTTAAAAAATAACAGTAATATAAAATGCAGTTTCCGTAAAACCCTTGATTTTAAAGCATTTTACGAAAACTGCAAATTTTTTATTGTATGAAATCAAAACATTTTCCGATATTTTTGTATCAGTTTAGATACACCGCTGCGTTTTCGGACTCTTCAAACACCCTGAGTATTTTCCTGAAATATTCATTTCCTCTTTCAGTATGGATTATATGGATATGCACATCAGGAAGCTCTGTAATGCAGTCATAAAGCGCATCCAGATTGCACCCGTAATATTCCGGAAATCCGAAAATCTCTTTCAGGTATATATGGGAATTCCTGCTGTCATTCAGTTCTCCGGCATCAAGTATATAATGCATGGCTATTCCTCCCCGTACAGCAGTTCAAAGGTTTCATAATGGTCAGGAGTATAATATATGAGTCCGTCATTTGAATAGATATCTCTCTCTGAGCCTCTGTAGCCTCCCTGATAATTTATATCGCACTCATAATATTTTCTGCCGGCTTTCTCAGGAAGACTTCCATCCCTGTTTCCGAAGGTGTCTCCTCCTATGCTCTTTCCCGGTGCCACATCCCACAGATTTCCGTCCGAACTGTTCCATCCCAGTGCCTTTGCTTCATTCTTTGTAATGAAATTGGACGGGAGATGTCCGAAGCTGTGGATATATTCCGCCACCTCATCCTTTGTGCTGTATTCGCCATCTTCGACAACTACCGATGATGACTGCCGGACTGCTGCCGACGCTGCGGTAGTTCCGCTTTCCTGGCCTTTCTTTGCGCAGCCCGCCGCAGCTGTTACGACAGCCAGCAGCATAAGCACCAGTGCTATCAGTTTCCCTGTGAAATGTTTCTTTTTCATATGCCTTGCTCCTTTTTATTTATGGTGTAACTCAAACCTCACCATACTCCAAAGTATGCGATTTAAGGTGTACTATCGGGTGAAGATGTGGAGTTTTGAGGGATTCTGCGAAATTCCTTCATCCATACCCTGAAAACAGCCGATTCCAGGTGTACTATCGG
>JABUTA010000258.1 GCA_021443845.1 Parasporobacterium sp. | reverse complement strand
GGGGAGAAGTGCTTGCTCCTCCGAAGTATATTATTGGCTTCCTTTCTCAGATATTCCATGAAACGGATACCCCAGTCAGCAATCAGAGAAGACTTAACACCGGCGGAATAATTTTCCACCTTGAAATAATTATTCTGCAGACAGTACAGCAGAAAATCCATCAGGTCAGGCATGACACCTTCTGCCCCCTCTTTTTCCAGGAGACGGATGATATCATGGTTGGCAGTAGGACTGAATTTGACCAGAATCTCACCGACTACACCGACCCGTGGCTTCTTCACATCTATCCTCGGCAGCTCGTCGAAATCCTTAACCATCTTATCAATCAGTTTATTTGCAATCCGGCGGCCGAAGCCTCGTTTTCTGATCTCGGCTTTGATTATGCCTGCCCATTTTTCATGAAGCCTGTCAGCAGCACCTGCTTCAGCCTCGTAAGGGCGGGTAGCATAGATGACCTTCATGAGAACGTCGCCTATCACCAGGGCATACATTGCCTTGGTGATGAGAGGCAGAGACAGCTTGAATCCGGAATTTTTCTCCAGTCCTACGCTCAGGGAAATAACCGGAATCTGTTCCATACCAGCATTTTTCAATGCACGGCGGATAAAACCTATGTAATTGGATGCACGGCAGCCCCCGCCGGTCTGAGTAATCAGCAGGGCAGTCTTGTTCAGGTCATATTTGCCGGACAGCAGGGCATCCATCATCTGGCCTACTACAATAATAGAAGGATAGCAGGCATCATTGTTTACATACTTCAGGCCCGCATCGATGGAGTGCTTGTTGTCATTTTCCAGAAGAACAAAATTGTAGCCTTCGGAGTCAAATGCTTCCTTTATAAGGTCAAACTGAATCGGTGCCATCTGAGGAGCCAGGATAGTATATCCGGTGTTCTTCATTTCAGATGTGAATTCCACCCGCTTAAAGGCAGTGGACACATGAGGTTTCTCAGATGCCAGGTCAGTCTTGTCCCTGAGGGCAGCCAGCAGAGAGCGGACTCTGATACGGGCAGCACCCAGGTTGCTGACTTCATCAATCTTAAGGACTGTATAGATCTTGTCAGTGCCAGTGAGAATGTCACGGACACAGTCAGTAGTTACCGCATCCAGACCGCAGCCGAAGGAGAACAGCTGGATGAGGTTCAGGTCATCCCGGGTCTTCACGAAGTTGGCAGCCCGGTAAAGCCTCGAATGATACATCCACTGATCCATTACGATAAGAGGCCTTTCCACATGGCTCAGGTGAGATACGGAATCCTCAGTAAGAACCGCCACCCCATATGAAGCGATAAGATCCGGCACACCGTGGTTGATCTCCGGGTCGATATGGTAGGGTCTTCCTGCCAGGACAATACCCTGGCGGCCGTTATCTTCCATCCATTTCAGGACTTCCTCGCCCTTATCCTCTATATCCTTCTTGGCCTTAAGGAGTTCCTTCCATGCCTTGTCCGCTGCAGCTTTTACTTCATCGGCAGTGATGCCGTCCTTGCCTGTGAAGGCCTTCACCAGACCGTTGCAGAAGATTTTGAAGGTTTTGAACGAGAAGAAGGGATGCTCGAAGCGGATATTAAGCCGCTGCAGATCTTCTACATTGTTTTTGATATTTTCCGGATAGCTGGTAACGATAGGGCAATTGAAATGATTGTTGGAATCCGGAGTTTCGTTTCTTTCAAATGCGATGCTTGGGTAGAAAATGTATCTGATTCCCCTGTCGATGAGCCACTGGACATGACCGTGGGCCAGCTTGGAGGGGTAGCATTCCGATTCTGATGGAATGGATTCGATACCCAGCTCGTACAGCTTTCTGGATGAGACAGGGGACAGCTGTACCCTGTAGCCCAGTTCTTTGAAAAATACAGCCCAGAAGGGGAAGTTTTCATACATATTAAGGACACGGGGGATGCCAACCACACCTCGGGGAGCATTTTCAGCCTCCAAAGGTTCATAGCCGAACATCCTGTCCAGCTTGTATCTGAAAAGATTAGGCACATCTTCCAAAGTCCGGGCCTTGCCCAGAGCCTTTTCGCACCGGTTGCCGGAGATGAATTTACGTCCGCCTGAGAAGTTATTGACAGTCAGCAGGCAGTTGTTGGTGCAGCCCTTGCAGTGGGTGAGAGTAGTCTGGTATTCCAGTGCCAGGATATCATCGAGACTCAGCATGGTAGTAGCTGCATCAGCCCCGTCCATCTGCTTCATGGTGTACCTTTCCCGGGCAATCAGGCCTGCGCCAAAGGCACCCATTATGCCTG
>JABUTA010000257.1 GCA_021443845.1 Parasporobacterium sp. | reverse complement strand
ATGTATCCGTGGACTCCAAAAATGAGGTGCGCAGATACATCCGCGACTTATATCTTTCGAGATGTATCCGTGAACCTCAAAATTAGTGGTCACGGATACATCTGATGTCATTATTCCTCGATATGTATCCGCGTGCTTCGATATCATGATTCATGGATACGTCCGTGGTTTTATTTATTCGAGATGTATCCGCGTGCCATTTCTTCAACCAGTCTCGGATACATCCGAAACCGTAATTCCTCGAAATGTATCCGTGAACTCCGATACGCCTTCTCCTCTCCTCAAGTCCCCATAATAAATGCTGATGCCCCAGTTCTCGTCATTCAAAAGGCCCGGACCTGCGGTCCGAGCCTTCTCTATGTTTCGTGTATTTCACGTATGTCTCTATGTCTATGCGTATCTGATCAGCATGTAGATAGTCGTTACAACCAGTGTAAGAATCATAGTTGGGAAACCAATCTTCAGGAACTCGATGTATGTAATCGGGTGTCCGTTCTTAGCACTGATACCTGTAAGTACTACGTTAGCTGAAGCGCCGATGAGTGTACCGTTGCCGCCGAGGCATGCACCCAGTGAAAGTGCCCACCAGAGTGGATATGTATCCATACCCTGAGCGCCCATCGCCTGAATGAGCGGAATCATCGTTGCAACGAATGGGATGTTGTCCAGTGTTGATGACAGGATAGCTGATACCCAGAGGATAATCATCATAGTCATAACAGGCTTGCCGTCAGTGAACAGCATGATAAAGTCAGCCATCTTCTCGATAACGCCAGTGTGCTCCATACCACCTACGCAGATGAACAGCGCTGTGAAGAAGATGATCGTAGGCCATTCTACATCGAGAACAACCTCTTCTACGTCCTGCTTGCCGATAATCAGCATGATTACAGCACCTGCAAGGGCGATCATGGATGATTCAAGGTGAAGTACACCGTGAAGTGCGAAGCCGGCAACGATGAGGATGATCATAACAACAACCTTTTTCAGGAGAACAGGGTCTTTAATCATGCTCTTCTCGTCCATGTGAAGCACTGTTTCTATTGCTTCTGGACTTGCTGACATCTTGTTACCATAGATGAACTTATAGAATACGATTGTAACAACCATGATAATAACTACGATAATACCATCGTTGTTAAGGAAATCACCGAATGTGAATCCTGTAGCTGAACCGATCATGATGTTTGGTGGGTCTCCGATGAGAGTACCAGTACCACCGATGTTCGATGCCATGATAGCTGACATGATATATGGCACTGGGTCCAGATCCATTTCCTTGCAGATAGCAAGCATCATTGGTCCTACTAACAGTACTGTTGTAACGTTATCCAGCAGCGCTGAGAATACAGCTGTGATAATCATGAAGAGAATCATCATCTTCCAAGGGTCGCCCTTGGCAATCTTAGCTGACTTAACTGCCAGATACTCAAACATACCGGATCTCTTGGCAACACCTACGAAGAGCATCATACCAACTAAGAGACCGATAGTATTAGCGTCGATGTATCCAACGCCTTCTTCGATGTTCAGGATGCCAAGTATCAGAAGAAGAACAGCTCCTCCTGTTGCTACTACAGCACGATGAACCTTCTCAGTAATGATAACAACCATTACCGCTACGAAGATCAGTATGGAAATAATTGCTTCCTGTGACAATGTGTCCACCTCTCTCTTTTCATAAATGATAGCGTAAATAAGCTTTATTCATTGGTATCCTTCACGTTGAAAAAGCTGGTCCTGCCCCAGGATGTCCTGAATGCATAGAACATCACAAGGCACATATATATCCATCCGCTGAAAATGTAGGCGTACAGGAATGGCATACCCAATATGAACGGTTCCGTCCTGTCCCCCACTATGAGAATTCCGGGGAACTCGAGAACCATAAAACCAACCGCAAGCAGTATTGCAATAGTTAGTTTCCTTCTTGTCGATTGCTTTTTATCCAATATCTTTCTCACTGTGAATTACCAATTGTGATTAACCAAGTACAGATATTATTACATATATATATTAATATCAAGCACTTTTGCGGTTTTTTTACCTATTCTAAACATTATTGATTCTTTGAAATATTCAGAAAACTTCACACCCCTAAAAAGCGTTCCGACAGCCTCCCCGCTACAATGTGATTCCAAGAATCATAGCTGCGATAAGCAGGAATGTGGTAGCCGATACCATGTCAGAAATTGACTGTATCATAGGCGTAGCCATGAGCGCAGGGTCAATGCCGATTTTCTTTGCTC
>JABUTA010000256.1 GCA_021443845.1 Parasporobacterium sp. | reverse complement strand
TCTGAATCACTTCTGGGGGAACTCTACCCAATACAACCCGAGCAAAAACTTACGCAGCCGTATCCGGCGGATATATGAATTTTGCGGGGGAATGTGGTAAACTGAAAACAAAAACAGGCGAGGAAATATTATATGCTTAAACCCGGAATAAAAAATGAAAAAACCATTATTGTTACTCCTGAGCTCAGTGCGGCAGCAGTAGGCAGCGGTCTGCTGAATGTATTTGCAACCCCTTCCATGATAGCTCTTATGGAGGGCTGTGCCCACGAAAGCATTGCCCGGTACCTTGAAGAGGGCTTCGGATCTGTCGGCATATCTCTTGATATCAGACATGTTGCAGCCACACCGGTGGGTATGAAGGTGAGATGTGAAAGCGAGCTCACGGAAGCAGACGGGAAAATGCTTACATTCGAAGTAAAGGCATATGATGAAGCAGGGCTTATCGGAGAAGGTATTCACAGAAGATGCATTGTAAATAATGAAAAATTCCAGACAAGAACTGACGCAAAAATGAAGAAATGAATTGCCGGAAGTAAAAACGGTTCTCCAGGGCAGATTATTTATGTATTATTCTGTTAATTATTGACAATTCGCAGTTTCAAGAATAATGTTATTCACAAGGTTATTATATTTCTGAAAGGAGATAGAGAAATGATTGGTTTAATCGGATTATTATTAGCTGTAGTAGGTCTTGCAGGAGGTATTATATTCCCGCTCCTCATTCCGGGTATCGGATTTGCAGCATGGATTTTCGTAGTTCTTTCACTGGCAGGCCTCATTGTTTCTGTAATTGCCAGAAAGAAATCAACAAAGAAGGGCGCAGGAACTGCAGGTATTGTAATTGCAATAGTAGGTATCGTAGTTTCCGTTATCATGGCAATCGCATGCTCATCAGCAAAGGTTGCAGTGGATTATGTTGAGAAACAGAACGCAGAATTAATTGAAGAAGTTGAATCTGCTCTTGAAAATGTTGATACATCCAAACTTGAAGAAGGAGTCAAGGATGTTATGGACCAGCTTGAGGCCCAGACAGAAGCAGCAACAGAATAAATTCCTGCAGAATATTTATTATGTAACTGATTCCCGGCAGTGTTCCCTGTAAGTGGGCACTGCCGTTTTTGTTCTGATAATTCGCGAAAACAGGCGAAAACTTCTGTAATTCGATAACTCGCCAGGTTAACTGAAGGGATTAATATATCTGGGCTTTCCAATACTTTTTTTACCATACTCTATGGCTTCTGACGGGCAGCCGCAGATGCATGCCATGCAGTGGGTGCAGTTATTTCCCCAGACAGGAAGTGCTGTTCCTGATGCCTGGTCAGAGGCAAGGTAAATATTGTTGAGAGGGCAGACTTTTACGCATTTTCCGCAGCCGGTGCATCTGCTGTCGGCGGTAAAAGCATCAGCCTTTACAAACATTCTGTAGAATACAGGATTGACAATATCACTGTATATGGCATCCATGAGTCCTGTCTTATGGGATGGGAATGGCACACCTGATCGGATGGCACTGATTCCCTTATCAATTACCGGCTCGGATTTTTTAATGATCTTCAGGGCTGTTTCCGGCTTTGGGACTGCGAACATGGCCACATAGTTTTCTGGCATGATCACCTGAAGAGTTCCCATATGCACCAATCCCAGTTTATCACTCAGCTTCCGGTTATAGATGTCGGCCTTTCCGATGCCGTCCCCGCAGGTCATTACATACCAGATTCTTTCTGCACCTTCAATTCCGGATTCCGTTATAAATTTTTCAACAATCTTCGGTATGCGCCAGGCGTATGTGGGAACACACAGGATCAGATTACCGTCCTCTGAGTGCAGCGGGGAATGGTCATTGCTTTTAATGAGCCTGTTAAGGTCTGTCAACTGCTGACCTGTGGTATCAGCAATTTTCCCTGCTGTATATTTACTGTTTCCCGTCCCTGAATAATATAAGATCATGTTTAATACCTTTCATATGACAAGATAATCACCTGTATTGTATAGCGGAGCAGGATTTTCATCAATATATTCAGCATATATCATTTTATCTGAAAAGAAGTGACAAATGACAGTTTTTGGGCTAAAATATTCCGGTTGACCGGTGAAGCTTCAGACGAATGCAGATGCATGGATGAGAATTCTGAAACCGGAGCAGGTACGGAGGAAGAGCACATGGAAATGTGGGATATATATGATGTTAATAAGCAGCTTAACGGCAGGACCATGCAGCGGAATGACTGGCATATGCAGCCGGGAGATTAT
>JABUTA010000255.1 GCA_021443845.1 Parasporobacterium sp. | reverse complement strand
CAGGGCAGCCTGAATATTGAACTTACCAAAGGGTACATAAAGAATTACTGGGTTGCTCAGGATAGATATCACACTTTCTATACCTACAAGAATGGAACCATGTCAAAGGTGGCTCAGTGCACGGAGTGCTGGGAGGATGGTGCATGGGTATACAGAGTCAATGACAGTAAAGTGTCAAAGACAGTATACGATTCAAAATTCAGCAGCTACAATGACGGCCACAGCTTCACATCTTTCGGAAATACATTAAGTGTAGCAACGTATAAACCGTCAAGCGGTGCAGCTATCAATCAGACAAACCTTAGCAAACTCAAACAGAATCCTCGTGCATTCTGCATCGGGCCGGTCATAGGATAATGATTCCGGGCAGCAAACCTATAAATAAGGTTTGCTGCCTGTTTTATATGGAGAACATGATCTGTCCGTATTTTTCTGAAAGTGTCCGGCCCACAGTTGGCGCGTAAAAATAAAGTTTACCCGTAGACTATGATATAAGCACTGAACTGATTTCAGCTTTGGTGCTTGCATCCAAATAGTTTTCGCCCATAGTACATTTTTGGATTGAGGCACGAACCGGAAAAAAAGGCCGTGATGAACACTCTTGACATGCCTCATGATTTACATATAATGTCTGAAATCATGAGGCTCAGGAAAAAGTATGATCTTCATATGAAAGTTGGATGCTATGTATCATGGGATGAGGCGGTGGAAAAAGGCAGAAAGTACATAGGAAAATGAAATAACACTATAGCCATCACTTTCTGAAGGATCAGGCCAGGGCAGGAAAGGAGAATGTAAATGAAACTCAAAGTTCAGTATTCCACTATGATCGTAAAGAACCTGGAGGAGTCGGTAAAATTCTACCGGGATGTCCTCGGCTTGAAGGAAGGATATCACGTGGATCTGCCTGTCGGACAGATTACCATAATGGAGAGTGAGGGCGGAGCATCGGTCGAACTTATAGAAAGCCCCGATTTTCCTGTCGGCTTGTATTCGGTCGGAACAGATGTGGATGATATTGATAAGGCAACAGAGGAACTGAAGGCAGCCGGCTATGATACATTGGGACCGGTTATACCGACATCAGTCGGCAGGCAGACCTTTGTACTCGATCCCAACGGCGTGCGTATATGTCTTATAGAACACACGAATGAGTACAGGGACAGGAACATGAATGGCAGATAAACTTTTTCTTTGGGTTATGCGAACGGATAAGCTTGCCATCTTTCTTGGATTGGTTTTCGGATATATGCTGGTAAGATAAGTTTTATAATCTTCCAACTCCCAATTTATCGAGGAGTTAAACTTATTGCATTCACCCAGCATCACAGCAACAAACAGAATGCATCGAGTGGCAAGAATTGTGATAGTATTACGAATGTCGCACCAGTGGTGCGAGAAATGAAGAATATTATGGAAAAGGACGAATTAGAAATTAGCGGATATGAACCGCTGGTAGAGGATATTAAAGTTGATTAATGCTGAAACAATTGATTAGTACTTGAAAATTGGTTTCAACCAGAAACACTTGGTGAAAAAGAGGGACATAAATGAAAGCTGTCAGAACAGGTCTTATAGCGGCTGTATTAGTAGCAATGATGGGTGCATTTATAAGTGGATGCGGAGCTGTGAAGAAAGAATTGACAGTCGGCTCTGACATAAAAAAAGAAGATATTACAGAATTATATTATACGGATTCAGCTACAACTAATCCTCCCAGATTTCAGCGGTACCATTTTAATACAGAGGATGGGAAATATCTGTTTACCCATGAAAAACGTGAAGGAGAAAACGTCTTCATTTCAGAGGACAGTATTACGGTGACCGGCACTCTTGAGCTTACCGAAGGACAATGGGAAGAATTTCTTAATTTAGTAAACGGCGGCACAGTAACAAAACGTGGTGAAAATATAGCTACCGGTGCTAATAAGGCTCTGTTTTTATACTGGGCTGGAGACAAGGGAGAGTATCAGGAATTCAGGTTTAATCCCTCAGAACAGCAGTCTGCATTTGAAGCATTCTGCCTTGAATTAAAAGAGCTGCAGATGGCACAGAAACAGTGATTTTTATTTAAACTTCTATGATTTCCAGTAGATTGTCCATTAAACCCATAATTCTACATCCTTGAATTACCCGCAGTGATATAGATAAATATATCAGGATTATTTTCGGGGCTTGTAGAAAAACTGTTTTTATGAAAGAAAAGAACTGAAATAAAACGAGGCGGTATGAGATTATTTATTGCAATCAGACTGACAAAGAAAATGAAGG
>JABUTA010000254.1 GCA_021443845.1 Parasporobacterium sp. | reverse complement strand
GGGAAATATGATGCTTTTCGGCAAATGTATCTATATAATGAGAAAAAATCATAAGGAGATAAATATATGAATCAGGAACTTCCGCCTATTGCCGTAAGAAGCATGAGAAACATGGCTGCGGTTTCATGCAGTGATCCGGACAGAGTACCATTTGCCCCGTCAATGAATAATTTCTATGCATATCATTACGGAGTGACCACTCAGGAAATGATGACAGATCCCGCATCACTTATGGAGCCTCTGCGCAGATATAGAGAAGATTACGATCCGGACTGGATATGGAATCCAATTCCGTTTCCTATCAAACCGATGGAGACCATAGGACACAATCAGGCAAGATGGCCGGGTGAGTATTGGAATCTTCCGGAAAATACACCTTATCAGTACGTGGATCATTCATACATGAGCGAAGATGACTATGAGGAGTATTTCAGAGATCCGACCTTATATATCCTTCAGAAGGTGCTGCCGAATAAATTCAAGAACCTGGGTGGATTAAGATTTATTAATCCTTATGCAATGTGCGGACACGCAATTCTTTCATATGCCCAGTTCGGAAATCCTGCTGTTGCAGATGCTCTTAAAACTCTGATGCAGACAGGTATTGAAAATATCGAATTTCTTCAGAAAGCGGTTCCTCTTGTAATGTCATGTGTTGAAGCGGGGTACCCGGTTTACGGACTTGCTCCGGCATGTGTTCCATTTGACGACTTCGCAGATAACGTAAGAGGACTTATGGAACTGTGCATGGACATAGTTACGGATCCCGAAAAGGTTGATGAAGCCCTTGAAAAATGGGGAGAAGTCAGCATTCCGGCTGCAATTGCCAATGCGAAGATGAACCATGCCGAGGATCTTTTTATGCCTCTGCACTGCGGCGTTGACAACTTTATGTCACTGGAAAATTATGAAAAGCATTACTGGCCGACCTTTAAGAAAATGATGTTAGCGGCAATTGATGCAGGGCTTACTCCGATAGTTTTCTGTGAGGGCAGATACGACACAAGACTTGAGTGCATCAGCGACATTCCGAAAGGAAAGGTTATTTATACATTTGAAAATGTAAACCTTAAGGAAGCGAAGAGAATTCTGGGCGGAACAGCCTGCATCGCCGGAGGCGTGGATACTCACGTTCTGATGAACGGCACACCGGCAGACGTTGAGAGAAATGTAAGGGAAAGCCTTGATATTCTTGCTCCGGGCGGCGGATACATTTCCATGAATACCATAGCTCTTGACCATGTATCGCCTGAAAACATGCATGCATGGAGAGATACAATCGAAAAATACGGCAAATATTAGGATTTATATTCAGGGAGGAAATTTATGAAAAAGAAACAAAGTTACAATTTTGGTTTTCGCGGCTGGATGCTGATGATTTACCAGTTCATCGCATTCTTCACATTTACCGTGTTCACCAACTTTCCGATGAACATTCTTGCTGAAGATTTCTACGGCGGAGCAACTCTCGTGGCAAATGTTTACACCTATGCCACCATCGCCACAATCATCATTCAGCTTATAGCATCTAAATTTATCGGCAAGATTAAAAACATGAAAAATATCAGCCTTATTCTTGGTGCAGTAACCCTGGCTGTTGCGGTTTTCCTTATGGTATATCCTGCACCAATGGGAGCAGATCCATTATGGCTTGCCATGTTTGCAATTGAAACAGTTGCATCAATTCTTTATGCAACATTTACTATCGGTGTTATTGCAGGACAGTGGTTCCCAAGAAGAAAAGGAACATTTATGGGTATTGCAACTATAGCATTTCCTGTAACTAACGCACTTATCGGTATATTTGCCACATCAGTATTCGAGATGGATTTCGAAGCAGGCGCTCCTAAACTCATCCTCTGGCTTACATCCGGCGGAATGGCAGGAAGCAATACTATTTTAACATCCTTCCTTCCTTTCTTTATCGTAGCTCTGATTGGATGGCTTATCGGACTTATTTTCGTTAAGGATTATCCGGAGCAGTGCGGTGCTTACAGGGATAATGATAAGAGCATTACTCCAGAAGTTGCCAAGGCTATGATGGAGCAGGAAATTGAAGCTAAGAAGACAACTGTTTGGACAACAGGCCACATTCTTGGAACAAGAGACTTCTGGTTCATTACAATCCCGGCCGGTTTCCTTCTTATGTTCGCAGTAGGTGCTATGACACAGACAAGCCCTATCTTCGCAGCAGTTGGTCTTTCAGACAGCTATGATATGATCATGCTCGGCATTGCTGCAGCAGGTATTGTTGGTTCATATGTACTTGGTG
>JABUTA010000253.1 GCA_021443845.1 Parasporobacterium sp. | reverse complement strand
TAGAAACGGAAGGTTGCGGTTGCAACGACCTGACGTTCTGCGCCCCAGAAGCAGCCATAGGTCTGGAAGCAACTGGCAACATACTCACGATCGAGCAAATTGTTGACGTTCACAGCAAGGCTGGATCCCGCCATACCAAAGCGTGCCAGATCATATTTTACAACAGCATCCATTACAGCTGCGCTACCCACTTTAAAAGTGTTCGCCGGATCACCATAGCTGGAACCAATAAAACGACCACCTGTTCCCAATGTTAAACCAGAAAGCGGCCCTTCATTGAAGGTATAATCCCCCCAGAGAGATGCCATATGCTCCGGTACTTGTTCTGGAGTTTTACCTTTGAGATTGGTGTCTTTGGTGTATTCCGCATCTGTGTAGGTATAAGAAGCCGTCAAGTTAATATTGGCATTTAACGCCGCTTTTGCTTCAAGTTCCACACCACGAGCGCGAATCTCACCTGCTGGGACTTGCGCTAACGGGTTTGTTGGGTCTGCTGTCAGGTTATTTGTTTTCGTCAATTGATAGACTGCGCCCGTAACAACGACCGGCATATCATTCGGAACATATTTTACGCCAGCTTCATACTGTTCACCTTTCGATGGCTTATAGGAAACGCGCGGGTTGCTCCACAGATCGAAAGCACTCGGTTCAAAGGACTGGCTATAACTAAAGTAAGGTGAAATACCATTATCGAATAAGTAGTTTACACCACCGCGCCAGGTGAACTGATGATCATTACGCTCAATATAACCTTCAGTCGGCGTATAAGAGTTTTCACGAACAGTGGTCGCTTGCTTAGACCAATCGTAGCGTCCCCCCAGAGTGAATACCCATTTATTCCATTCCGCCTGATCCTGAACATAAATACCTGTTTGTTTGCTTTCATTCATTTGGTATGGCTCTGCGTTACCAAATGCAAAGTATTCAGGATGATATTTGTTATAAAGATCGATGGATGGTGCAGATCCAAAGCTGGCATTGATATCATTGCGCATACGCATGAAGTCTACCCCTGTCAGCAAAGTATGCTCGACTTCACCTGTAGCAAATTTACTTTCAAGTTGGGTATCAACGCTAAAGTTTTGCAGACGCTCATTATCCACCACTGTCCCGCGGTTTAGGGTATGACCATCGCTGGCAATCCCTGTGCCATAAACACTTTTCTGTGAGGTTTTCATTTCACTGAAACGCAGATTCTGACGCACGGTGAAGGTGTCATTAAAACCATGTTCAAAACTATATCCCACCATTTTCTGGTTACGGGAGTATGTATTATTGATAAAGAAAATAATCAGATAGAGAGTTTCTATGAAGAGACCAAGGTTAAATTCTATGATCTGTCCGATGAGGAAATAAAAAATTATATTGAAACCGGCGAACCTATGGATAAAGCCGGTTCCTACGGAATTCAGGGAAAAGGCTGTGTTCTGGTAGAAAAAATAGACGGGGACTATAATAATGTGGTCGGACTTCCGGCAGCCCGCCTTAACCGGATTCTTAAAAAATTCAGATAAAACAAGACGGGAAGATCTCATCCTCCCGTCTTTATTATTTATTATTATTTATCATTCATGAATCTGTCATATATAGCTTTAATAGCTCTCTCATAATCAGACTCATTAACACCGACAATAATATTAAGCTCTGATGAACCCTGGTCAATCATTCTGATATTGATTTTGGCTTCTGCAAGGGCTGAGAAAAGCTTTCCTGCAGTACCTGATGCACTTCTCATGCCGCGTCCAACAACGGCAATAAGGGCAAGACCTGACTCTACCTCAACAGAATCCGGATCAACAAGTCTGTGAATTGTTGATATTACCTGCTGTTCTTTATGAAGGAATTCACTCTCATGAACAATAATTGTCATGGTATCAATTCCCGACGGCATATGCTCAAATGAAATATTATTATCTTCAAATGCCTGAAGAACTTTTCTTCCGAATCCAACTTCAGCATTCATCATGGACTTAAGTACAAGAACCGCGCAGAATCCCTTGTGACCGGCAATACCTGTAATAATACATTCAGGCTTTTGAGCTGTACTTTCTACAATCCATGTACCCTCATCCTCAGGTCTGTTGGTATTTCTGATATTGATAGGAATTCCTGAACTCTTAACCGGGAAAATAGCATCCTCATGAAGAACGGAAGCTCCCATATAAGAAAGCTCTCTGAGCTCGCGATATGTAATATATTTAATTCCGCGTGGATTTGGAATGATTCGTGGATCTGCAGCAAGAAATCCCGAAACATCTGTCCAGTTTTCGTAAACATC
>JABUTA010000252.1 GCA_021443845.1 Parasporobacterium sp. | reverse complement strand
GAAGTATTTCCTGAATTACAGTACTTCTTCAAATCCGGCCTACATCAAAAGTCTGTTTATGCGCTCCTCAAAGAGGCGCCAACACCGAAAGCTATAGCTTCTATGCATATGACGTAAACGGTAAACCACACGTGCGATGAACACCTCCGTAAATTCCACTAAAATACACTTAAGTGAATTTTGATGTTTTTAGTGTTTTCTATGGAGGTTTTAATATGGACATGAAAGAACAAATCAAACTCAAGCAATGGGCAGCAGATATGGCGGAGCAGAAGGAACTGGGCATGACGAATAAACAATGGGCAGAGTATAAAGGCATGTCGGTGCACGGATATGAATACCGATGCAGGCGTGTGCGAAAGGCAATGCAGGACATAATAGATGAATCCTCTTCAAGAGAGTTGCTGCCGGCAAAACCAATATCCTCTTCTGCAGAATTTGCCAGAATTGAAGTGAAGGCACTGCCGGAAGAAAACACTTTTTCAGGAATTAATGTGAGACTTGCCGGCTCCAGCATTCACATTGCCCCTGATTCAAACGAGGAGCACATCAGACTGATTCTGGAGGTGCTGTCAAATGCTCAGTGATGCTCAGTTCAGCAGCGTATACATTGCCTGTGGATATACCGATCTGAGGTGCGGCATTGACGGGCTGGCTGCTGTAATCAGGGAGCGCTTCGACCTAACACCGTTTAATGAGGGTGAAGTCTTCCTGTTCTGCGGAAGGCGCAACGACAGAATCAAGGCACTGGTCTGGGATGGAGACGGATTTCTGCTTATGTATAAAAGACTGGAAGACGGTAAATTCAGATGGCCAAGGTCGTCAGACGAACTCAGAAAGCTTACGCCTGAGCAGTTCGGATGGCTCATGAAAGGCTTTTCGATTGATCCGGGAATCAGCAGAATCAGGCCCCCGGAGCGCGTCATCTAAACAGCCGTAACCCCTTAAATTTCAAGGACTTTTCGTGATTTTTGCAAGCGAAAAGTCTTTTTTTGTCGTTTTAAATGTAGTAAAATATATGTATGGAAATGAAGTTCAGCAGAGAACAACTGAATAGCATGGACAAGAATGTTCTTGTAGATATGTACATCAGTCTGCAGGAACAGATTGCCGCTCAAACTGAGGAAACCAAAGCGCTGAGACTTCAGATAGAGAAGCTCACAGAGCAGATTGCACTTATGAATTCCAGAGCTTTTTCCCGTAAAACCGAGAAAAAACTTACAGGTGAAGGTGAACAACTCAGTTTCCTCGATGACGTATTAAACGAGGCTGAGGCAACATGCCGGGGACAGACTATGATTGAACCCGAGATGGATCAGGTTGTTGTTTCTGAACATACACGCAGAAAACGCAGGGGAAAGCGTGAAGAGGATTTGTCAGGATACCCTGTAGTCATTGTAGAACATGCGCTCTCTGAGGACGAACTTCAGGAGAAGTTTCCAGAAGGATACAGCAGACTTCCTGACGAGGTGTATAAAAAGCTTGAAATCATACCTGAAACATTTGAAGTTCATGAGCATCACATTGCGGTATACAAGGGAAAGAACGGTGTAATTGCAAAGGGCGAGCACCCTAAGGAAATGCTCAACAACAGCATAGCCACACCATCGCTGGTAGCCGCAATCATAAATGCCAAATATACAAATGCACTTCCACTGTACAGACAGGAACAGGAATATGCCCGCAAGGATGTCAATATTTCAAGACAGACCATGTCAAACTGGGTAATAAGAACAGCCGAAAGACATCTGTCCCTTGTGTATGACAAACTGAAATGCGAAATCCAAAAGAGCCACGTAATCCACGCCGATGAGACTCCCGTGATGGTTACAAAGGACGGCCGCGAAGGTATGCATAAGAATTACATGTGGGTTTACCGTACGGGCAATATGTGCAAGGCAAAACCTGCAATACTCTACGAATACCAGAAGACAAGAAAAGCAGATGCTCCGAGAGCTTTTCTGAAAGACTTTGACGGAAAACTTATCTGTGACGGTTATTCGGCGTATCATGCACTTGAGAACGAAGCGGACACAAAATTTCAGGTGGCAGGCTGCTGGGTGCACGCGCGAAGGCCTTTTGCACAGATAGTCAAAAGCCTGGGTGAAGAGAAAGCGGCAGGAACTGTTGCATATGAGGCACTGGTGCAGATACAGAACATCTGTCACACCGACAAACTGTTGAAGAAGCTGCCGCCGTCGAAGCGAAAGGAGCAGCGAAGGAAACTTGTAAAGCCGCTTGTTGAACTTGCTCCGCTCGCGGTTGTCAAGGGTGAATAATTTTTGTAGAATAAGTTG
>JABUTA010000251.1 GCA_021443845.1 Parasporobacterium sp. | reverse complement strand
CTCAGATATCTGCAGAGCAATATAACAAAAGAGTAGGTTAATGTACAACCGGTGGAGGCAAAATTTAAAATTCAGCCGAAAACTATTTTGAAATATGACCGAAAAATAATTAAAAATTCAGCCGATTTAAAATTGAAAATATGACCGAAAAATACCAGACGGAGTTAAAACTAAATGAAAACAATCAGAGTTGTCGCAGCGGTGATCTGCGATTCGATGGAAAATAAAAACAGAATATTTGCCACCGCCAGAGGCTACGGAGATTTCAAGGGCGGCTGGGAATTCCCCGGAGGCAAAATTGAAGAGGGGGAGACCCCTCAGCAGGCATTGGTGAGAGAAATCCGTGAGGAACTCTGCACGGAGATCACTGTAGGGGAGCTGATCCGGACTGTCGAATACGACTATCCGAATTTTCATCTGTCCATGGACTGCTTCTGGGCTCAGGTGAAATCAGGTGAGCTGACACTGACTGAGCATGAGGCAGCAAAGTGGCTGACAAGAGACGAGCTGTACAGTGTAAACTGGCTTCCGGCAGACCTGGGGCTTATTAAGAAAATCGAGGAAAACTGGCAGGGGCTGCCGTAAGGCAGCCCCTGTAGCATTTTACAGCCCGGTTGTCGGGCCCGGTTATTATTCAAAAAGATCACGTCCGTTTACCGGTTCAACGTTTCCTATGTCGTGTTCTACAACATCCCAGTGTTCAGCCAGTAATCCCTCATTGAGACGGTAAATATCAGCAACCTTGTTTTCCATGCCGTTTGCATGGCAGATGCATTTGAAGAATACCAGTACTTCCCCGTCTTCATTTGCAAAGGTCTTGTAGATCTTCATTTCAGGCTCAAGGGTGAAGAAGAATTCTGTAAATGCCTTGAAACCGTCCTTGCCGTCGTCAACAGTTGCATTGTGCTGCATATAATCGTCACGCATGAAGTCATCCAACTTTGAAATGTCATGAGCGTCGAATACGTCCTTGTTGAATGCAACGACCTTATCGATATTTGCCTGCTGGTCAGCTATTGCAGGGGTAGGCGTACCTTCTGCATCTGTTGTGAAGAGGTCTCTTCCGTTTAAGGTTTCAACAGCCCCTACGTCATGCTCTACGATATCCCAGTGTTCAGCCAGCATGCCGTCTTCCAGGCGGTAGATGTCCACTACCTTGTTAACCATGCCGTTGGCCTCGCAGGTACATTTGAAGAAAACTGCTACTTCATTGTTGTCATTGGCGAAGATCTTGCAGATTTCCATCTTCGGTTCTAATGTGAAGAAGAATTCAGTGAATTTTTTGAAACCGTCCTTGCCATCTTCAACAGTTGCATTGTGCTGCATATAATCATCGCGCATGAACTGATCGAGATTGGAGATGTCTCTTGCATTGAAAACCTCATCCATGAACTTTACTACTGTGTCGATATTTTTCTGTCTCTGTTCCATTTTGGCGCCTTCATCCGTTTCTGCCGCAAATACAGTCATGCTGCCGGCAATACATGTGATTGCCATGATAGCGGCGATTGTTAAAGTTAATAGCTTTTTCATGTGTCATACGTCCTTTCTGCGTGCTGGTTGATGACACAGGAGGTGATACAGAACCTGTATCATCACGGTATATAACATCAATAGAAGTATATAACATCATATCTCTTCTGGCAAATCGGAAATGTGCTTTGAGGCCATCTTGAAACACCATGGTTATCCTCAACCGTTGACACCATCTTTTTTCTGCTCTATCATATTGGCAATATTATTTTTGCGAGGTTATTCCATGCAGTCAATCCCGGTAGATTACCTTAATAATGAAGAAAATCGCAAAAGAGCACAGCGGGTTGTGAACGATATTACCCGGATCCTTCGTGCAGCAGGAGCAGAGAAGGTTCAGGATGTGATGGTTACCAGACTGGCTTATGCTCTTTACAAGACCTATAGCCTGCCGGAGTCTGTGGGTTACAGCTACGAGGACATGTTATCCCGGCAGGGGGTGGTGCTGAATGCCAATGTCAAGAAATACATTGACATGGTCAATCCGGATACCTGGCATGAACTGAAGGCACTGACAGGTATGTACTCTGCGGAGGATTTTGCCGGTGCTGCTGCGCTGCCATTTGGAAGGTACGGGATTTCGTCCTATTCTGCTACACCTGCTTCTGTGGTGAAGCTGGCAGAAAAGATACTTGATATCAGACCCCAAGAGCGTGCAGCAGATATGGGATGCGGTGCAGGCTCCTTCCTTTTGTCTGCAGCGGCCCATCATCCGGAGTCCAGGTTCACCGGCTTTGATACTGATATCAGGTTTAAACAGATTATTGATATTCTGTCTGATATTTACGG
>JABUTA010000250.1 GCA_021443845.1 Parasporobacterium sp. | reverse complement strand
GCGGAAACTCTGCAGAAAGCTGCTCATTCAATATATCACACTTGCATCTTTCATGCCCCTGCCGCCGGCATTCCTGTGAATGCGGAAGCTCCGCAACAGCAGTAATGCATATAATCCACTTTATTTTTTATTATGTCAATACTCAACTTTTTCCGATCCTCGATGCCGAAGCTCAGACACTCTTGCTTCACACCGGAAAAATTGCATTGCCAGATCAGATCCTTTCATATATACACCGCCCTCAGCCGGCGGATTACTCAAAATCCTGCAGTGCGGCATAGTCTTCTTCGCCGGTTCTGATCTTCACTACCTTTGTTACAGGATATACAAAGATCTTGCCGTCGCCGATGTGTCCGGTGTAAAGTGCCTTCTTGGCGGCCTCGATAACATCGGAAACCGGGATTTTGGCTACTACCACTTCGACTTTTACCTTCGGCAGAAGGGTTACGTCCATTTCAACGCCACGATATCTCTCGCCGGCGCCCTTCTGTACACCGCATCCCATAACCTGGGTCACCGTCATACCTGTTACACCCAACTCGTTCATTGCCTTCTTCAGAGTGTCGTACTTGGTGAGGCGGGAAATGATGACCACCTTGTTGATGCCGGTTTCCACACCTGCAAATGCAGTAACCACCGGAACTGATGCGTCTTTTTTGTATTGCGGGGCGTTCTCATATGTTTCCTCGCCCATAAATGAATTGTCGCTGTCACTCATAGCTGCTGCCATGTAGGCTGCACCCAATGTTTCGGCGGTTCCTGCCGCATATGCTGTCGTGCCTGCCATTGCTGTGCCGTATGACGAAATGCCTGACTCATCCACTCCCAGACTGGTGTTGTCATTTACATCCATTGTCATAGTATTGGAAATATCCATGATGCTGAAGCCGGCATATGCGCTGGGCAGTCCGTGCTCGGTGGAATCCAGACCCATAATTTCTTCTTTTTCTGTTACTCTGAGACCGAAAATTGCTTTTATCAGCAGGAATCCCAGTGACATAGTTGCCGCCGTCCAGGCTGCCACCGAAATCATTCCGACCGCCTGCAGACCCAGCTGCAGGAAGCCGCCTCCGTAGAACAGACCCACAACTTCATTCTGCGGAACTGCCGGATTGGCGAACAGGCCTACTGCCAGGGTTCCCCAGATGCCGTTCAGACAATGTACAGCAACTGCGCCCACCGGGTCGTCAATATGCAGCTTGAAATCCAGGAACCATACTCCGAATACTACCAGGAGTCCTGCTACTGCTCCGATAATTGCCGATCCCAGAGCATCCACTGCGTCGCAGCCTGCGGTAACTGCTACCAGACCTGCCAGAGATGCGTTGAATGCCATTGAAATATCCGGCTTGCCGTATTTGAGCCAGGTGAATATCATACACACTACAGTGGCTATGGCCGGTGAAACTGTGGTGGTCAGAAATACTGTTCCCAGCTGGTCAACTGATGTACACGCTGCTCCGTTGAAGCCGTACCAGCCCAGCCAGAGGATAAATACTCCCAACGCTCCCAGGGGAAGGTTGTGGCCCGGGAATGCATTTACCTTTGTTACTTTGCCCCTGCCGTTCCTCACAAATTTGCCGATACGAGGTCCCAGCATTGCTGCACCGATGAGTGCGGAAATTCCGCCTACCAGATGGATGGCGCAGGATCCCGCAAAATCATGGAATCCCAGCTGTGACAGCCAGCCGCCGCCCCATATCCAATGTGCCTCAATGGGGTAGATCAGACCCGAGATGACTGCTGAATATATACAATATGACAAAAACTTGGTTCTCTCTGCAACGGCGCCGGACACTATGGTGGCTGTTGTCGCGCAGAATACCAGGTTGAATACAAAATTTGACCAGTCGAAATTTCCGTATGCCGTAAATATGTCCAGACCCGGTTTGCCGATAAGTCCCACCAGGTCCTCGCCGAACAGTAATCCAAATCCGATCACGATGAACATCACTGTACCGATACAGAAGTCCATCAGGTTCTTCATAAGAATATTTCCGGTGTTCTTCGCTCTTGTGAAACCTGCCTCAACCATTGCGAAGCCTGCCTGCATCCAGAACACCAGCGCCGTACCTATAAGGAACCACACGCCAAACACTTCGCCATTGACAATCGCTAAAATATCTTCCATGCTGTTCTCCCTTCTGCTGTATAAATACACGACTCATGTCAGTGGATGCTATGCCTGGTGTTAGTTGGAGCCGGATCCGGGGTGAGTTGAGCCCGGGGTATACTACACTTTCGCTGTGCATTGTACTTACGGTGCTCACTTTACTTGCGGCACTCACTGTACTTGCGGCGCTCACTGTACTTGCGGCGAACATTGTACTT
>JABUTA010000024.1 GCA_021443845.1 Parasporobacterium sp. | reverse complement strand
CCCTGATAGAAAATATACAGAGAGAAAATCTCAATCCTGTGGAAGAGGCTCTGGCATATAAACGTCTTACAGAAGAATACGATCTTACACAGGAAGAATTATCAGAAAGAATTTCAAAGAGCAGGACTGCTATTGCCAATACCATGAGGCTTCTGAAGCTTCATACCGATGTACAGCAGATGCTGGTGGATGGTACTCTTACAGCCGGGCATGCCAGAGCGCTTCTGGCCATTGAGGATCAGGAGCTTCAGACGGAGGCTGCACAGAGAATACTCAGTGAAGGATTGAATGTACGCCAGACGGAGGATCTCGTAAAACAGCTGAGCTTACCTGTAAAGGAAAAGAAGCCTGCAGCTAAGATTAAAAACAGTATTTTTTATAAGGATCTTGAAAAGAGCATGACTGAAAGCATAGGAGCCAAAGTAAAGATCCATCAGAAAGAAGAGGGCAGGGGAAAGATAGAAATAAGCTATTTTTCCGAAGATGAACTGGACAGAATATATACAGCCCTCAATTCTCTGAGACAGCTGTAAGAATGAGATATTTCAGCCTATATTATATATGGAAGAAATACTTTTAATAATACAGAACGAAGGTGTTGATAAATGCTTGATATAAAGTTATTAAGAAATGATTTTGAAGGAGTAAAAAAGGCTCTGGCAAACAGAAATGAGGAGTTTGATCTCAGCCTTTTCAAAGAACTGGATAACAGAAGAAGAGATCTTCTGGGTCAGGTGGAAGCATTAAAAGCAGAGCAGAATAAAGTATCCAAAATGATTCCCCAGATGAAGAAAGCGGGCGAGGATACCACTGCTGTTATGGCAGAAATGAAGGAGCTTTCAGCTAAGATAAAGGAAATTGATGCGGAAGTATCAGAAGCAGACAAGGCTCTTAACGATTACATGCTTACACTGCCTAATATCCCCAATCCGACGGTACCTGAAGGAAAGACCGATGAGGATAATGTGGAACTCAGAAAGTTTTCAGAGCCCACAGCATTTGATTTTGAGCCGAAGGCTCACTGGGATCTGGGGGCAGACCTGGGAATTCTGGATCCGGAGACGGCTGCGAAGATCAGCGGAAGCCGTTTTACGGTTTACAGGGGTGACGGTGCAAGACTTGAAAGAGCCATCATGAACTTCTTCCTGGATGTGCATACAGAAGAACATGGATACACAGAAGTATTTCCTCCCTTCATGGTCAGCCGCGAAAGCATGACCGGTACAGGACAGCTCCCTAAATTTGAAGAAGACGCTTATAAAGTATATGGTGACGGAAGGGAATATTTCCTTGTTCCTACAGCAGAAGTTCCTGTGACAAATATGTACAGAGACCAGATATTGGACGGTGCACAGCTTCCCATAAAGCATTGTGCGTATACCGCATGCTTCCGTGCGGAGGCAGGTTCTGCAGGACGTGATACCAGAGGACTTATCAGACAGCATCAGTTCAATAAGGTCGAGCTGGTCAAGTTTACAAAGCCGGAACAGTCCTACGAAGAGCTTGAAAAGCTTACCAGAGACGCAGAAGAAGTTCTTCAGAAGCTGGGGCTTCCTTACAGAGTGGTTAAGATCTGTATAGGAGATCTGGGATTTACCGCAGCCATGAAGTATGATATTGAAGTATGGATGCCGAGCTACGGAAGATATGTTGAAATATCAAGCTGCTCTAACTTTGAATCCTTCCAGGCAAGAAGAGCAAATATCAAATATAAAGAAGATGCAAAGTCAAAAGCAGAGTTCGTTCATACACTGAACGGTTCAGGTGTGGCTATAGGAAGAACAACCGCAGCTATCCTTGAAAATTATCAGCAGGCTGACGGAAGCATCATAGTTCCGGAAGTACTCAGAAAGTACATGGGAAAGGATATCATCACAAAGAACTGATAAAACATACATATTAACCGATCTGCAGAAGTGATGATCTTCACTGCTGCAGACCGGAAAATATATATCTGCCTCCTTAGTTAAATGGATATAATAAGCCCCTCCTAAGGGCTAGTTGTGGGTTCGATTCCCGCAGGGGGTGTTTGAAGGGGAGGCTGTTCCCCCGAAACAGTCAAAGGAAAACCTATTTTTTAAAGGAGAAAACAAAATGAAAAGAACATCTAAGATCTTTGCAGTTCTTATGTCTGCATTAATGGTTGTGTTCGCATTTGCCGGAGCTGCTTCTGCTGAAGAAGCTTCAGGAACATTCAAGATCGGCGGTATCGGACCTCTTACAGGCGGCGCTGCTATCTACGGTACAGCTGCTATGAACGGCGCACAGATCGCTGTTGATGAGATCAATGCACTTGGCGGAGCTGTTCAGTTCGAATTCAAGGCAGAAGATGACGTTCATGATGCTGAAACATCTGTAAACGCTTACTACAACCTTATGGACTGGGGTATGCAGTTCCTGGTTGGTACAGTAACAACCACACCATGTATCGCAGTTTCTGCAGAAACAAATAAGGACAGAGTATTCACACTTACACCTTCTGCATCATCACCTGCAGTTCTTGAAGACAAGAACAACACCTTCCAGGTTTGCTTTACAGATCCTAACCAGGGTATAGCTTCTGCTGACTATATTGCAGAAAACATGGCTGATGCAAAGATCGCTGTTATCTACAAGAACGACGATGCTTACTCACAGGGTATCCGTGAAACATTCATTGCCGAAGCAGCAGCTAAGGGACTTGAAGTTGTTTACGAAGGAACATTCACAGAAGATACAGCTACTGACTTCTCTGTACAGCTTACAGCAGCACAGGCAGCAGGTGCTACATTCGTATTCCTTCCTATGTACTATCAGCCGGCATCCATCATCTTCGCACAGGCAGCAGCTATGAACTATGCTCCTACATGGTTCGGC
This sequence comes from Parasporobacterium sp., assembly GCA_021443845.1. Taxonomy (GTDB): domain Bacteria; phylum Bacillota; class Clostridia; order Lachnospirales; family Lachnospiraceae; genus RGIG5612. The sequence goes on along the minus strand of JABUTA010000024.1, from coordinate 13,706 downwards.
GTTGACGGTATGGATGGTATCCTTACAATGGAAGGCTTTGATACAAAGCTTGCTGAAGGCGTAATGCTTCTTACACCGTTCTCAGCTGACGCAACAGATGAAAGAACAGTTAATTTCGTAAAGACATATACAGAAAAGCACGGTGATATTCCTAACCAGTTCGCAGCAGACGGATATGATGCAGTATATATCATCTACGCAGCTATCCAGGCAGCAGGCGTAACAGCAGATATGTCTTTTGAAGAGCTCTGCGAAGCAGTTATCGCTGTAATGCCTACTATCGCAGTAGACGGACTTACAGGTGCAGGCATGACATGGGCTGCTACCGGTGAAGTTTCAAAGGCTCCTATGGCTGTAGTTATCAAAGACGGTGCTTACGTTACTCCGTAATGATCAGCTGAACAGATTACAGCTTTTCTTATAACTTAAAAGAAATCGTTTAATATTTGCTGCCGTACTGCCTGTCAGTGCGGCAGCAAAATAAAAAGTGGGGAAATTTATATGGTATTCCTGTCATATCTAATAAGCGGCCTGAGTTTGGGCAGCGTATATGCCATTATCGCCCTCGGATACACCATGGTTTACGGTATCGCCAAGATGCTTAACTTTGCACATGGTGATGTCATAATGGTGGGAGGATATGTATCATTCCTTACCATGAACAGTCTGGGTCTTCCCAGCTGGCTGGCAGTTATCCTTGCGGTAGTTGTCTGCACAGTTCTCGGTATTGTGATAGAAGGTCTCGCATACAAACCGCTGCGTTCTGCGAGCTCCCTTGCAGTTCTTATTACGGCAATCGGTGTTTCATATTTTCTTCAGAATGCCGCTCAGCTTCTGTTCGGTGCAAATCCGGTTGTTTATATTCCTGTAATATCAGGAACAATTTCGCTGTTTGACGGACAGCTGAATATTTCAGTTGTATCTGTGGTAACTATTGCGGTTTGTATAGTCATCATGATCTGCCTTTCAGCATTCATCAGTAAGAGTAAAATGGGCAAGGCAATGCGTGCCTGCTCTGAAGATAAATCAGCAGCCCGTCTTATGGGTATAAATGTTAACAAGACTATCTCTGTAACATTTGCTATCGGTTCTGCCCTTGCAGCCATTGCAGGTGTTCTGTTGTGCTCATCATATCCGACACTTATGCCTACTACAGGTTCCATGCCGGGTATTAAGGCCTTCACAGCTGCTGTATTCGGCGGTATCGGTTCCGTTCCCGGAGCATTTATCGGCGGCCTGCTGTTAGGTATCATTGAGTCCATGGCCAAGGCTTATGTGTCAACAAACCTTGCCAACTCAATAGTATTTGCAGTTCTTATCATTGTACTTCTGGTTCGTCCGGTAGGTATTCTCGGTAAGAAGGTTCGTGAAAAAGTCTGATGGGAGGTATCTATGAAGAAAAAATCATTTTTTGCTGACAGAACAACCCGTCGGGATTTTATGACATATGCAATAGTCATAATATGTTTTATAGCTTTATCACTGCTGGCAAGCAATAAGGTTCTCGGACGTGCACAGATAGGTCTTCTGGTTCCCGTATGCTGCTGGATCGTTGCTGCTCTGGGTCTTAACCTCTGCGTAGGTGTACTTGGTGAACTGTCACTGGGTCATGCCGGTTTCATGAGCGTTGGATGCTTTACAGGCATCACTGTTTCAGAGGCAGTATCAAATGCAATTCCGGATCCTACACTGAGACTGATCATGGCGGTGATCATCGGTGCGGTTTTCGCCGGAATAGTCGGATTCCTGGTAGGTATTCCCGTACTCAGGCTGAAGGGCGACTATCTGGCTATCGTAACCCTTGCTTTCGGTGAGATCATTAAGGATATCGTTAACTGTCTCATTATAGGCGTTGACGAAAAGGGACTTCATATCATATTCAATGCATCAGGTACAAAATCCGCATCTGATCTTGGTCTGGCAGAAGGCGGCAAGACCATAATCCAGGGTGCCCAGGGCGCTGTAGGTACAACAACCATTTCCACATTCCTTGGAGGCTTTGTTCTTGTTATGATCGCACTGATCATAGTACTGAACTTCGTAAAGAGCCGTTCAGGGCGTGCAGTTATGGCTATCCGTGATAACCGTATTGCTGCTGAAGCATCAGGCGTTAATGTAACAAGATACAAAATGATCGCATTCACACTGTCTGCAGCCATTGCCGGTGCAGCAGGTGTACTGTACGGTCTGAACTTCTCCAGCATCGTTGCCACCAAGTTCAACTTCAATACATCTATCCTTATTCTCGTATACGTAGTACTGGGCGGTCTCGGAAAGATGCAGGGAACACTTATTGCGGCAACAGTTCTCTATGTACTGCCGGAGCTTTTAAGAGCATTCTCGGATTATCGTATGCTGGTATATGCGATAGTACTTATCATCGTTATGATTACAACCAATAATCAGCAGATGAAGAATCTGTTCCTTAAGATAATTCCGAAACGGAAGAATAAGGAGGTACAGTAGTATGGCATACGCATCAGAAAAATATAAACAGAGAACCATGGTTCCCTATCCCAGTGATGCTATCGTACCGGAAGTGGACCTGGGAAAAACCCCTGCCCTGGAATGCAGGCACCTGGGAATTCAGTTCGGCGGCCTGAAGGCTGTAGATGATTTCAATATCACAGTAGGAAAAACTGAGATTGCCGGCCTTATAGGACCAAACGGTGCAGGAAAAACCACAGTATTCAACCTGCTCACAAAGGTTTATCAGCCTACCACAGGCATGATAATGGTAAACGGTATGGATACTGCCGGAAAGAGCACCATCCAGGTCAATCAGATGGGTGTTGCAAGAACATTCCAGAATATAAGGCTGTTCAATCAGCTTTCCGTAGAAGACAATGTAAAAATAGGCCTTCAGAATCAGATGAAATATTCGACTCTTGAAGGAATACTCCGTCTTCCCAGATACTGGTCCCAGGAAAAGAAGATGCACGAAAGAGCCATGGAGCTGCTCAGCATCTTTGACATGCAGGATAAGGCTGACTGGAAGGCAGACGCCCTTCCCTATGGTGCCCAGAGACGCCTTGAAATAGTGCGTGCACTGGCATCCAACCCAAAGCTTTTGCTTCTGGATGAACCTGCTGCAGGTATGAACCCCAATGAAACCAGGGATCTGATGGAGACCATAGGAAAAATACGTGATGAATTCCAGATAGCCATCCTTCTTATTGAGCATGATATGAAGCTGGTTATGGGCATCTGTGAAGGTATCTGTGTACTTAACTTCGGTAAAGTCATTGCCAAGGGTACTCCTGAAGATATTCAGAACAATCCTGAGGTTATAGAGGCTTACCTCGGAAAGAATGAGGAGGGCTGACCATGAGTATTTTAAAGGCAGAAAACCTTAATGTTTACTATGGAAATATCCATGCAGTCCAGGATATTTCATTTGATGTAAATGAAGGAGAGATAGTTACTCTTATAGGATCGAACGGTGCGGGAAAAAGTACCACCCTTCAGACTATATCCGGCCTTCTGAGATCAAGGACAGGTTCCATAACATTTATGGATAAAAATATCAGCAATGTTCAGGCACATAAGATAGTGAGCATGGGCCTTGCACACTGCCCTGAAGGCCGACGTATTTTCCTTCAGATGACAGTAGAAGAAAACATAGATATGGGTGCTTATACTGCACCCGGCAGCCGCTTCAACGAAAATCTCGAAAAGGTATATCATCATTTCCCCCGTCTGAAAGAAAGAAGAAAGCAGATTGCGGGAACACTGTCAGGCGGTGAACAGCAGATGCTTGCCATGGGACGAGCCATGATGTCCATGCCAAAGCTTCTTATGCTGGACGAGCCTTCAATGGGTCTTGCCCCTATACTGGTAGATGAGATCTTTACCATTATCAAGGATCTTCATGATGCCGGAACCACTATTCTTCTGGTAGAGCAGAATGCCAAGAAAGCTCTTAAGATTGCGGACAGGGCATATGTTCTTGAGTCAGGTACCATCACACTCAGCGGCACAGGAGCAGAACTGGCCAGATCGGAACAGGTACAGAAGGCTTACCTGGGAGGCTGATGATCGATAATACCGGTTACAGGAGCATGTTCATATGCAGGAATCACGCGAAATGTATCTGGAGACCATTCTGGTCCTGGGCAGAAAAATGAATAACGTCCGGTCAATAGACATCGCGGAGGAAATGAACTTTTCCAAGCCTTCAGTAAGCAGGGCAGTGTCCATACTGAAGCGGGACGGCTATATAAATGTTGACAGTGACGGATATATCATCCTGACGGATAAAGGCACAAAGCTTGCCGAAACGATATATGAAAGGCATATAGTTCTTACAGGCATGCTGATAAGGCTGGGAGTTGATGAAAAAACTGCAGCTGAAGATGCCTGCAGAATGGAGCATGCCATAAGCGATGCTTCTTTTGAGGCTATCAAGAATCATATAAAGGGGACTGCTCCGAATTAAATATAACAGAGAGAAACTTCCGGCTGAAAACTCAGACCGGAAGTTTTTGTTAATATTAGACAGTTTCATTAAGGCATGTTTAAGGAAATTCATTTATTATTTCTTATAAACGGTAATAATGGTGTTATCGGCATATTTTACAGGAGGTAATAATAATGAAAAAGTTAGGCAAAAGAAGTCTTGCGATTCTTATGTCAGCTCTCATGGTCGGCTCTATGGCAGGAGGTGCCTTCGCAGCAGATGCTGTGATAGGAGTTGACGGAGAACCGACCATCGCACAGGGTTCCCTGATTCCGGCATGGGCATCAAAGGGTGTTCCGGCTGATCTTTACATCGGCGTGACAGCTGAAGGTGATCAGGTAGGCGGTATGCTTGCTGATCAGGCTCAGGTAATTGACGGTGTAGTTACTGTTGAAGGTGTAAACGTAACATCTGAATTAGGTGACGCTATTAATGACAAAGGTGCTACCAATACAACATATATGTATGTTAACGGTGGCGCAGCCGATACAGCAGCAGTAGTAAAGGATTCCACATTCGTATTTTCAGATAATTCTGACGGTAAGAATGCAAATGACTTTACAGGTGTAGGTGCAATTTTCGTAGCTACAGGAGCTGAAAACACAAAGACATCTCTTACTCTTCAGAATGTCGACATCACAACCGACGGCTTCGGACGTGACGCAGTGATCGTTGATGCATATGCAAATGCATTTGTTATTGATTCAAAGATCCTTACAAAGGGTTCCGATCCTCTTACAGAAGCTTATGCCGGCTATGCTTCATCAGCAGCTCAGGCATATATGATCTCTCCTCCATGGATCCTGGGTATCTACGGAGGCGTTCGTGCAGCTAACACTCTGGGCAAGAACAGCTCATTCAACCTTATCAACTCTACTATGGAAACAGGCGGCTGGGCAGTTATTTCTACAGACGACTGCACAACTCCTACAGTAAACGTTCTTAACTCTGATATGATAGTTACAGAGTATGATCCGGAATCTCCGTCAACAACCATGAACGGCGGTGCGGCTCTGTTCGGATATGAAAAGAATTACGGAAGTGCTTACGGTACATACAACATCGGATCTTCTTATGAATATTTCTATGGTGCAAATATCGACGGTACAACCTACGCAACTATCCTTACAGGTGCAGGCCCTACTTATTTCGGACCTTCATATAACGGACTTGAACTTATGAACTACGGAACCGGCGAAGTTCTTTATACATTTGACGGTGAAGGACGTGACACAACAGTTAAGTCTGTATTCGGTATCATGGATCATCAGGGTGCAGCAGATACCATCCTTGATGCCGGCTCTGTATGGAACACAGAAGATGCGGTTATCCTTGTAAGAGGTGCCCAGAATTCTACATATACAGTATCAGGCGCTGAAATGAATCCTGCTAACGGAGTTATCTTCCAGATGATGGATGACGATGACGGATACGGAACATCCGGCGGCGGCGGCGATACAGCAGGTGAGCAGGGATTTGCAAAGTGGACAGGCGAACCTTGGGGAATGCCTACATTCTCTTCAGGCTTCTCAGATCCTAACGAAGCAGGCTTCGTTGCTCCTTCAGAAGGCGGCGCATACAATACAACACTTGAACTTACAACAAATGCAGCAGGTGATGCAGTAGAATACACAGGTAATATCTATAACGGAACAGGTACAGGCGCAGGTGCAACCGCAGGCGGTCTTATAGTTGATATCGCTTCAGGTGTTACACTTAACGGTGCAATTTCTTCAACATCTGCAGTTCATGGTCTTCCGTACAGTGACAAAGCAGCAGCATACCTTGATGATCTTGCAGCTCAGTACGGCGACGGAATCATGCCAAACGGAGGACAGCTTCATACAGTTAAGTATGTACTTATGGATGCTGAAGGCAACATAACAGAAGATAAAGATTCTGCAGCATATATCCAGACTACTGAATTCACAGCAAATGAATACTATATCATTTCCCATGTGATCAACAAGGTTATGGATGGTGCTAACATGCTTGTAACCGTTAACGAAGGTGCAGTATGGAATGTAACATCTGACGGCTATATTTCAGGACTTATCAACAACGGTACTGTTACAGTAGCTGACGGTGCAACTCTTTACATTAACGGAGAAGCTTACACAGGCGAAATTCCTGCAGGTGAAGTTGGAGACCTTTCAGCAGGCGGTGCTGCAGGCAAGGTTGACACATCTTCATGGGTTATCGGAAACAACTACAGAACAGAAGCTACCGGAAAGTACAATGATGTTGTTATCAATGACAATCTGTATTACTTCGTAGGCGCAGCTGAACCTAAGGACGGATGCGGCATATTGGACGTAGCATTTGTATTTGCAGGCTGGTTAAAGGTTAACGAAGACGGAAGCTATACTATAAGCGAAGAATATATTGAGCTGAAGGATGAAGGTTCATCAGGCGGTTCTGGTGAAGGCGGCGAGTCAGCAGGCGATCCGGGTGCAGGCGGCGAATCAGCAGAGGCTCCGGCAGAAGGCGGCGAATCAGCAGAAGCTCCGGCAGAAGGAGGAGCTCCGGCAGAAGCTCCGGCAGCTGCTGAAGCTAACATGGATACATATAAAGCATTCTTAAAATCATGCGTAGATGCTATAAATGCAATCCAGGGCGAGCAGAAGGATGAATTCAAGGCAGCTATCGATGCAGAGAAGTGGGGAGAATTCCCATGTGATATGCTCTTTACAGATTCATGGTTCGGCTTTGCATGCCCATCATTTGATGAATATATGGCAGCAGGCGGCAACGTTGAAATTCCTGCATACGATGCAAATCTTGCAGCAGACTGACAGTAAACTGAAAATCAATCTGATATAGTTAAATAGCCGGGGGCATGCAGAAAACTGCATGCCCCCGTTTGCAATCGGGTATATATACTGGGTTTGCTTTTTATCCGGAAGGGTTGTAAAATGTAATATTATTCTATATTGGATGATTGCGCTCATTGAGTGTGAACAGGAAGCAGACGTATCAGTATGAGATTATTTATCAGCAGAGATAAAAAGTGGATAAAGAGGCTGACAGCAGTAATGCTGTCAGTTATTGCTGTAATTATTATGGCATCTGCTGCCATGGCAGCCCAGGAGCAGGTGTGGCCGGAAGTTCCGGAAGTTGATGGAGAGGCAATAGTACTTATGGAAGCCAATACATCAGCAAAACTGTTCAGCCGCAATGAAGATCAGATAATGTATCCCGCATCAACCACAAAAATACTGACTGCAATAGTGGTTCTGGAAAACTGTTCACTGGACGAGACGGTAACGTTTACAGCAGAATGCTGCGATCTGGAAGAGGGAGCGGTAACAATAGATACAGTACCGGGAGAGCAGATGTCATTGAAGGATGTAATGTACGGTCTGCTTCTGCCCTCCGGCAATGACTGTGCCATGGCTCTGGCAATCCATACTGCAGGCAGCGTGGATGCATTTGCGGAAATGATGAATGAAAAAGCACGGGATATCGGCGCCACGTCATCGCATTTCAGCAACCCATCGGGATTATTTGATTCCCGTCATTACACAACAGCAGGGGATCTTGCTCTTATTGCACAGTACGCATTCAGGAATTCTACACTCGTTGACATAATATCACATCCGACGTATATCATTGAGCCTACCAACATGTATCCGGAAAGCAGGGTTCTCACAAACTCCCATGAAATGATCATCCCCGGCGGCGGCGATTATAATGAATATGTAATCGGCGGCAAGACAGGTTATCTGTATGAAGCCGGCAGATGTCTTATAACTTATGCTGAAAAAGACGGGATGACTTTACTGTCAGTGGTTCTGAACAGTTCATACTACGGGATATTTGCCGAAACTCAGGAACTTCTGGACTATGGATGGAGCAATTTCATGATTTCCAATGTTTCCGAATCTGAGAGGAAATTCTCATATGCCGATGAAAAGGCGAAGGTTCAGATAGATTCCACCAGCCAGATAATAACTTTAAGAGGGATTCCCTTCAGTGATCTGACATCAGATATCAGATATGCATATTATCTGAATGAGGATGAGTATCAGGCTGCGAAAGAGGCTGCGGGAATCACGGGAAGTGACAGAAGACAGCTTTATGCAGCTATAGATTATTCCTATGCCGGCAATTACCTTGGATCTTCCAATGTATTTATAAATCCTGACATGGAAATAAGGAAGGTAAATTTCATAAAAGTCGTTTATATTAACGCTCTGCTGATAATACTTATTGCCGTTCTTGTGGTTCTGGCAGTAATATTTGTGATCAGACTGGCAAGAAAATCCGCTTCCCGTCAGACCGGTCCGGGGAAAGGACGGTCAAAGCACCGTAAGGTCCGCCACTATGACAGAAGCGATGCTGTTGATCTGGGAAGGCAGTATATAAGATCAAGCAACAGAAACAGGAATACAATACATAAACTTGATGATATCTCTGTTTCAGGAAATTACGAATTTAACAGAGAACGGGAAAGAAGAAAGAAATGATCAGATCTTATTTGATTAACAGAAACGAACTGGAAAAAATCAATTACTCTGAAGATATACTGAGCACCGGAAGAAAGGAAAAAATAGCAAAGATAAAGAGAGAAGATGATAAACAGCTTTCTGCATGTGCTGAACTGCTGCTTATATACGGACTCAGAAAGCAGCTGCAGGAGGTTTCCCTTCCCCTCAGTATAGAGGAGGATGACCGGAACAAACTGATTCTTAAGGATATTCCTCTTTATTTTAATATATCACATGCATCCGAGTACGCAGTATGCAGTATTTCGGACCGGCCCATAGGTGTAGACATTGAATACTTTCGTGTCAGGGAACTGATACATCCTGAAAAAATCCTTCATCCCGAAGAAGTAAAGCTTATGGGCTTTGTGACAAATCAGAACGAAAAGAAAAAATTCTTTTATGAATGCTGGGTTCAGAAAGAAAGTTATCTGAAAAACCTGGGAATAGGACTTATAGTAAGGCCCGGCGAGTTCAGAGTCCATGAAGACAGACTGGTAATACGTGACGAGGACTTTTCAAAATTAAAAGGAAAGCATTCCGGAAAGATAAGCTTCAGCCTGGGTGAAGCACCAAAGGGAAAGGATAATACTCTTGCTGAGAACCTGTCTTATCTGGAGCAGAGATATGTGCATCTTTTTGAACCCGGAGAGATCAGGGGGACAGACTGGAAATTCGATGCAGGCTACAGAATGGCAGTCTGCAGCATGGAAAAAGATGATGATAATACAGCAAGGCTGATACATGCTGAAGATATTAACGAAGTACTCGCATGAAGCCTGAGGAGTCTTTAAGGATATGAGATTAAGAAATATTAAAGGCAGCCGGGAAGCAGTGGCAGCAGGCAGATACACAATACAGGAAGAAACTGCAAAGGGAGAATCCTTTGAGAACAGACACAGCTGGTCTGTTAAAGGACACTGGAATGAAGTGTTCGGTAATGATAATCCCGTCAGAGTAGAGATAGGCATGGGAAAAGGCTCATTTCTTATGGAAATGGCAGGACGCAATCCCGGAGTCAATTATGTGGGAATAGAAAAATATTCCAGTGTGCTGCTGAGAGCAGTACAGAAGCAGGAGGAACTGCAGCTTCCTAATGTCAGACTTATCAGAATGGAAGCGGAAAATATAAATGATGTTTTTGCACCGGAGGAAGTTGATCGGATATATCTGAATTTCTCGGACCCATGGCCCAAAGATGGTCATGCTTCAAGAAGACTTACATCAAGGCAGTTCATGGGCAGATATGACAATATTCTGAGAAAAGACGGAATGATCGAATTCAAAACAGATAATCAGGAGCTGTTTGATTTTTCTCTGGAGGAAGTTGATCCTGAAAAGTGGGAGATAACAGCAGTCACAAGAGATCTTCATCATGATCCTGTGCTGAATGAAGGAAATATCATGACAGAATATGAGAAAAGATGGTCGGAAGCAGGAAAGAGCATCTGTGCCGTGCATCTGAAGCATCTGATATGAAACATTGAAAAACAGATATAAAACAAAAAAGGCAGCCTTCCAAAGAGGCTGTTTTTGCTTGCGAACAGATAAAAAAGTAATGGGTCAGGCAATTCACAGCCTGCCGGCCGAATTACCGGCAGGCGGAATTGTCTGGATTGTGATGGAGATAATAATGAATATGTATACTGTTTCGAGCAACGCGGCAATTCATAAAAGGGATGCTGCGAGATGCTTGCATCAGAGCAGCATCCCTTTTATGAATTGGCATGTGGCGAGAATCGCCACATGAGCAGTTCACGAAGTGAAATACGAATGCGTATTGCGCATATGCGAATGCGTTGCAAACGCAATAAGCGAATGCGTATTGCACATACGCGAATGCGTTGCATATGTGAATTGCTTTGCGTCACTCTCAACAGATCATTCCGATTTAACGATATGTTTCTGTATCAATTAATATACAGCACGCTTCATATTACAGCAGAATGAACGAAAATGCAATATGTTTTTTTAAGGTTCGCGTAACAATTTTCAATACGGAATGAAAAATCATTCCATTTTGTAAAAAAACATTGATTTCCACTTATACTATATCAGCATGATAACCAAATTATGGAATGTAAATTGTACATAGCGGATATGGCAGAATCGTTGACTGAAAAAATGCGTAAATGTAAAATATATCCTGTACGATTCTGTACATATATTAAGGAGGAAATAATAATGAAGAAGAACAAAACACTGGTTTCTTCTGTTGCGATTCTTGCAGCAGCATCCATGATGTTCTCTATGTCAGCTATGGCAGCAGAACCTGCAGCTCAGTCTGAAGGTGCCGCTATCGTTGACGTAGTTTACGGAGCAGGATACGTTGCAACAGCAGCTACAGAAGATGACACGATCAACAGCCCTTCAGCATCATCTAACATTGCCGCTGTTATATTATCAGACGGTACAGAGATCAAGGCTGAAGGTGAAGGAGTACTCACACTGGTTATTGACGGTGTACAGTATGACATTCTTGATTTCCTGGAGAGCGGAGCAGCTCTTCCGGCAAATGCTGAATTTGCCACAACAGCAGGAAAAGACCAGTATTCAGAACCGGCCAAGTTCATGAACATGGGCGGTAACACAGCTGAATATACAAACCGTCAGGCACTTAAAGTTACTGCAGATGGTATTGATGATTCAGAAACCATCCCTTCACTGCTTAATGCAGAATATGATGCAGCAGCTATCAGAAACGGTTCCATCATTTCAAACGGTGCATTCTTCAACGGCATCATCGTTGATTCAGCTCCGTTTGCTATCGAAAAAATGGAGATCATAGGTCTCGGCGACGGCGCTAACGATTTCCGTGGTGCAGCTGCAATGGTTCTTTCACAGGGCTCTGCAGATATCACAATTGCTGATTCTACTATCTTTACACAGGGTGTTATCCGTACAGCAGCAGCAGTAAAGGATAACGGTATCCTTCGCATCAACAACTCAGTTATCTATACAGAAGAGACAGCTGACACACAGGCTGAATATGATGCACTGGTTGTTCCTATGATGAAGAGAACACCTTTCGCACTTGGTCTTGAAGGTGTTGTACGTGCAACAAACGTTCTCGGTGCAGGCCAGGGTATCTACTCTGACTCTCTCATCGTATCTTCAGGCTGGGGCGTTCTTTCTACAGACTCAGGCTCAGGCTACAACAATGTAGGAACATATGCTCTTGATGTAACAAATACTGTAGCAGGTACAGGTCTTGTTGAAACAGCTCAGGAAGGCAAAGAATACTTTGCAACAAAGGAAGTTAACGGCGTAACCTACGGCTATACAGCAGGGGGTTCAGGATATGTTGCATACGCTGACTCAGGTGTATTTGACAAGTTCGACAATGTTAAATTCTACGGCGGAAATGAAGTTCAGATTATGGCTTCTTCCAACTCTTCTGCTTTCTACACCAATTCTGAACTTAATTCAGGACATATCGGTGTTATGACGCAGCAGAATGCAGGCGGTACCATTTCTATCGTTGACTCAGTTATGAACGTAGCTGAAACAGGCGTTCAGATCAAGTCAGGTGCTGCTAACAACGGTTATACAAATGTAATCCTTGACAACACAACAGTTAACTTTACAGCTGATTCAAAGTGGGGCAAGACTCTTGTAGAATTAGTTGAATCTGATGATGCCGGCAACCCGGGCAATACAACATTTACGATCGATGATAACGGTGACCTTGCAGATGCAGGCACAGCAACAGCTATCGTTGATGATTCAAATGCTACCCTTGCAAACGGCGAATATACAGGTAACATCTGGAACAACATCTACAATAAGTACCAGGTACTTAATGTTACATTAGATGCAGCAACAGTTAACGGAACTATCTCATCTTCATACAGCTATCACCTTAATGATGACGGCACACGTATGGAAAACGGAACAGTTCTTCAGGCTGACACAACAGGAAATTACCTGATCTCAGGCGTAAATGAATACCACAAGATCGGTGCCCAGTACAACGTTGCCAATGCACAGGTTAACAACCCGCTGAACCTTACTCTTACAAACAACTCTACATGGAACATCGTTCTTGCAGACGGCACCTGCGGCGAAGCAGCAGCTATCTACCTGAACAACGTAACCATCGAAGAAGGTTCTGCAATCGTATCTGAAAATCCTGTAGAACTTCACCTTTACGGCGAACTCGTTGGTGAAGTTGGTGAAAATATCACCGTTATCGAAGAAGAAGCAGTTGTTCCTGCAGTAGCAGCTGATGAAATCTATGCATATGACATGGCTGATCCTCGTCATACAGCAACAATCATTGCTGTTGACGAAGAAGGAAACAAGCTTACAGGTGCTATCAAGTTTGATGCTTACAAGGCATTCTCAGAAAGCTACTTCACAATCGGCGGAAACGGATACGAAGTTATTTCTCTGGAAGTAACTGACGGAGACGCTACTCTTACAGCTATCGCTGAGGGAGAAGAGTACTTCGGTGAATATGAATATAAGCTTGCCATGAACGAAGACTGCACCATTACCGTAACAGTTAAGAAAGCAGAATCAGCAGGTTCTGACGGCGGATCAGGCGGCGGCGAATCAGCAGGTGAACCAAGTGAAGGCGGCGAAGGCGGCGAATCAGCAGACGCTTCTGCAGAAGGCGGCGATGCTCCTGCACCGGGTGCTGGCGAAGAACCTCCTATGGGCCCTAACGGTGTTCCTTTAAAACCGGGTGAGGATCCTAATGCTCCGGCAGATGCTCCTCAGGATGCAGCTCCGGCAGATGCTGAATCAGAAGGCGG
>JABUTA010000249.1 GCA_021443845.1 Parasporobacterium sp. | reverse complement strand
CTTTCTATATAAGAGAATGCCGGAGAAAAATCATATCCATATCCCGTATAAAATGCATTAAGTACCGGCATATGGATCAGGATATCACCTGTTGAACCGATTGTTGCAGAGGATACAACCCTTGGATATTCCGGCACTATACCTGTACCCTCCTCTTCAACGGCATCAAGTGTTTTTTCCTTTCTACCATTCGTACATTTATTGATAAATATTGCTGCCAAAATAAGCAGTATCACAAGTACTGCAATTGATAATAATGCTCTGTTTCTTCTTACATATTTTTTTCTTTTATACTTTTTCCTTCTGCCAGTTTTTACAACCATAATTTATTAATACTGTCAGTACAACCTCCATTGTTTTATCAAACTGCCGTCAAATGCATTACACATAAATACCATCTGAGGATTCTCATATGTAAATGGTATCATCTGCATAACAGACCCATCAATAAATCTTATTTCATAATTACCGCTGAATTTCCACACAGGCAGCATATTATACATTGCATTGTCAAGGTCAAGCCTTATTCTTGACAGGCCTAACTCTGCTTTCTGTATCCTGATCAGGATCTCTTCTGCCCCTTCAACATCATCCTCAAGCAGATAATCTTTCAATGCGCCCGATTCAACATATTCTCTTACACATTGAATAATATCAGCATAGTCCATCGGTGAATTATCTGATATATTATTATCTACAATATCCAATGGTGCATCATATTCCAAAAAAACAATATGGCCGTTGCTATACTTAATACGCAGGCTTTCAAAATAATACCTGGATGAAAATCCGTCAACATCCGGCACTAAGTATTCCTGCCCATGCTCAAGAACCTCTTTACCATAATACGCAGGAACCAATTTTATATCATAAAAATATCCGGGTTCATTAAACAGAGAATCTTTATTACTCCTTCTGGCCTGAGATCGTTGATCACATTCTTTTATGATCCATTTTTCCGACAGTCCAAGCTCCTCTAACTTTCTGTTAACGAAAATTTTTACCTGTTCCTCTGTTTCATCAATCTCACATGTCTGATATCCGTCCTGAATCCAGAAAGTAAACTTATTGAGCAAAAAATCTTTTCTTTTACATGTAAGGTAATCAATATAAGCCGGCTTATCTTCAATAAATGTCATCAGCTTCAATTCCCGGAGATCATCCTTCTCATCATGATCAGGAGGAACTTCGATTTCATTATAAAACAATTCGGATTTCAGATTCCAGTCCGTAGGAACCGGTTCCTTGTTTTCCTCAGCTGATAAGCACTCATAAGGCTCCCTTTCCCCGAATAACACACCTGTCCATATTTTCAGCTCATCAACTGACATCTCATGAGGCACTGTCACCGCGATCATATTATCAACATTTCCAATATAAGTATCTGCATCAATGATCAAAGTAACATTATCATGCTGAATCTCCACCTTCTCTTTGTCATCTGCACTTTCGGCACTACCGGATACTTTTACATATCCCATTAATACAAATAACGTAATCAACAGTATATACTTTAACGCCGTTTTTCTAATGTTAGCCAATAATATCACCTGCTCAATCAATTTCAACATAACTATACTTATCTGTTTCAGAAGTAGTACCAGTAATATCCTGATGTATATCCTGTACAATAAAGCGGTCTGGTGCTCCATCCTGTTGAATTCCTTTGTTACCTTGAAATGCTTTTACAGCTAAAGCTGTGTAAGTCCCATAATTCCCATCCATTCCTCCATGATTAATTATATAGGAACAAGTTGAATAACTTCAATCCAGTAAAAATCTTTGTATAGCCAATACACTGCCATAATCGTTATTTCCACCTTCATATACAGCATCCAAATTTGACAAGGAAGAATTAGCTGATGCTTCAACAGATATAATCTTTCCAATTATTGATAATACAAAAACAATAATCAACGCAATCTTTTTCATTTTGCCTCTCCTCTCTGTTTCATTCAGTAAGATAGTCGTAAAATAAAAATCATTTCACATTCACGATATCTGCAATTGCAATCATAACGAGCTCATTTCATATATATCATCCAACATTTATGTCTTCAATCAAAATGGAGTGAGTGGTTAAAAATAACCTCTGAGTGGTTTATTCTTTGACCATTCGTCCTCTATTTTGACCACACTAAGACGAAAGCGGTTGTTCAGCATCGGTCACTATTGTATAAGAAATATAGGAGGCTTCAATATTATGAGGCAGTTATCGAACGTATTATCTAAAAAGCTGGTGCAGGAGGCACTTCAATCGATTGGGGATGAAACGCAGCAGCTCGCTCGTTCCTCCCTCGCTGTTACGTTTTGGCCGGATGCCTCCCTATGGCAGAA
>JABUTA010000248.1 GCA_021443845.1 Parasporobacterium sp. | reverse complement strand
AAAGCATACACAGCAAAAGCAAAAACTGGCAGATAGGATTATATCAAAGAAAGAGTTTCTGCAGAAGAAGCAGCAGATAAAACATATAAAATAGGAATCTGCCAGCTGGTACAGCATGGCTCTCTTGATGCAGCATCTCAGGGATTCATGGATGCTGTTAAGGAGGTGCTGGGAGACAGAGTGGTATTTGACTACCAGGACGCATCAGGTGACTCGGCCAACTGTGCCACAATCATCAATTCCTTTGTTGCATCAAACTGCGATCTGATAATGGCCAATGCCACACCGGCTCTTCAGGCAGCAGCCCAGGCCACTGCAGACATACCTGTCCTTGCCACATCCATTACTGATTATGCATCTGCTCTTGATATAAGAGACTGGACAGGCAAAACAGGTTTCAATGTATCCGGAACATCTGACCTTGCCCCGATATCAGAACAGGCAGCTGTAATAAAGGAACTTTTCCCTGAGGTTAAAAAAGTCGGTATTCTTTACTGCTCAGCCGAATCCAATTCACTCTATCAGGCAGATGTGATGACGGAAGAACTTGCAAAGCTTGGTATTGAATCGGAAAACTTTGCATTTACCGATACCAATGACGTTGCAACAGTTGTTCAGAATGCCTGTGAAAATGTTGATGTCATCTATATTCCTACAGATAACACAGCGGCTTCAAATACCGGAATATTCGACCAGATCTGCCGTCCGGCAGGTATTCCTATAGTGGCTTCCGAAGAATCAACCTGCAGGGGCTGCGGCGTTGCCACTCTTACCATCAGCTACTATGATCTCGGTTATGCTACAGGAAAGATGGCTCTGGAAATTCTTGTTGACGGAGCAGATATTTCAGAAATGGAAATCCGTTTTGCACCTGAAGTTACAAGGGAATATAACCCGGAAATTGCTGCCGAATACGGTATTGTTGAGCCGGAAGGGTATGTTCCCGTATCAACAGAGGAATAATTCATCAATTAATTCTTGCACATACTTATCATGTGTGTAATAATTAAATGAACATGCTGCAGTTTCCGCCAGTGTGCAGAAACTGCAGTTTTTTATTAAAGGGAAAAGGAATAGGAATTATGTTTTTTACAACTTTTTTGAATGCACTCCCCGGTGCAGTAGCTCAGGGCCTTATATGGGGCATCATGGCTATCGGTGTCTACATTACCTATAAAGTGCTGGACGTTGCCGATCTTACCGTTGACGGATCCATGTGTACCGGTGCGGCTGTGTGTGTTATGCTCATGACTAACGGATGTCCTATGTGGCTTGCACTTCTGGCTTCACTTGTTGCTGGTATGCTGGCAGGTCTGCTGACAGGTATATTCCATACCATAATGGGCATACCGGCATTGCTTGCGGGAATCCTTTCACAGCTGTCTTTATATTCTATCAATCTTAAGATCCTGGCTGATAAAGCTAATCAGCCAATCAGCTGGAGAAATTATTATCTGCTTGTTTCTCTTAATGATGTTAAGAGTCCTCCTGTAGCTGTCAAAGACGGCACTCTGGTATTTAACCCCATATTCATAACAGCGATTCTTATTGCAGTTATCATCTACCTTATCTACTGGTTCATGGGCAGAGAAATCGGCTGCGCACTCCGTGCAACAGGTGCCAATCAGAATATGTCCAGAGCCCAGGGTATAAATACAAAGTTCACGACTGTTCTTGGCCTCATGATGTCAAATGCTATCGTTGCATTTTCCGGTGCACTCCTTGCCCAGTATCAGGGATTTGCCGATATCAACATGGGCCGCGGCGCCATCGTTATCGGACTTGCAGCAGTTATCATAGGCGGCGTAATATTTGATAAAATATTCCATAATTTTGCCCTCAAGCTTGTGAGTGTGGCTATCGGCGGAATCATTTATTATATAGTGCTCCAGATAGTAATCACACTTGGTTTCGATACCAACCTTCTGAAGCTCCTTTCAGCTATCGTTGTAGGTGTATTCCTTGCAATTCCGTTCTGGAAGAAACGTTTCTTCACAAAAGTTAAGGGGGTTAAATAACATGCTTGAACTGAAAAATATATCAAAGACATTTAACCCGGGTACGGTTAATGAAAAGAAAGCATTGGACCAGTTATCCCTTACCCTTGAGGATGGGGATTTTGTAACGGTTATCGGAGGAAACGGTGCAGGGAAATCCACGCTCTTCTACCAGTTCAACGGTGTGGAGAAGCCCACCTCCGGTCAGGTCCTGGTGGACGGCCTGGTGGACGGCGGAGGGACCGGCCCGCTGGACATGTGCCAGATGACGCCCACCCAGCTCCGTCAGGCCCGGCGCTCCATCAGTATGATCTTTTTCAGTAGGATCAGAAATTATTATAATGT
>JABUTA010000247.1 GCA_021443845.1 Parasporobacterium sp. | reverse complement strand
TTCAGGAGCAGCAGCTGTATCTACCAATAAAAAGGGCGTTGGCGGATCTCTCCAGGTTGATATTCTTAAAAAGAAGGTAGATGCAATCATCGGAAGCGGAACTTCCGTAAGTAATCATCTGACAGCTAAAGTTAAGGGTAATACAACCGTTAATGCAGATGCTAAGGAAACTGCATATTCAATCGCTGTAGGTCTTGCAGGATCTACTGACTGGTCAGTTTCAGGAAGCGTCCTTGTTCTTTATAACTCAGATGAGGTAATTTCACGTATAGGTGATTTTGTCTTTATTAACTATGATAAAGAGGGCGGAGACATTACTGTTAAGGCCCATGATAATATTTACCAGCTTTCACTTGCGGGAGAATTAGGATTTTCTAACGGCTCATGGGCTGCAGGCCTGGCAAATGAAGATACTATCTTAAAGGGAACTGTAAAAGCAGAAGTCGGTAAGGCAGCTTACTTAAAAGGAAATAATATCCTCATTTCGGCAGACAGCGAAAATGAGCTTTATCAGATTGCCGTTGCAGGCAATGCCTCATCAAGCGGTGTGGTTAACGGTTCGGTTGTAGGCACAGATATCAGTCAGACAACACATGCAATCGTTCATTCAGGAAGCGATAACAATAATGGTACCCTTGACGCGGCAAATGATATAACAATCAAAGCCAATAATAATTCTACCGTAGCAAACGGCGTAGGAACCATCGGTTTCACACTTGGTTCTGCAGGCGGCGGCGGTATTGACGCAGCCCTGTTTAAGTCAGATACACTGGCACAGCTTGGCAAGGGAGTAACTGCTAAAGCAGGCGGCAGCGTAAGCGTAGCTGCCGGCGGAAAGGGTGACTTCAAGGACGTATGCGTAGGTGTTGAAGTTTCAACAGGTTCCGGTATCGGAACAGTATCAGGATGTCTGGTAGTTGTTTCCAGAGAAGACCTGGTAAGAGCAATCATCGGCGATATTATTATTAATGATGATCCGAAAACATCAGCAGATTATCAGGCAGATGCAGCCGGCACTAATGTTTCAGCCGGAGGAAGTGTTCTGGTAAATGCAGAGAATAACTCTTCAACATTTGCCCTGGCAGGCGACCTTGGAATAACAACAGGAACGGCCGGCTTCGCAGCAGGTGTTGTTGTTGTGACCAATGAAAACCTTACATGGGCAGAAATCGGCAAGGAAGCAGTTGTAACTGCAAATGGCAGCAGACCTGTAAGCGCTGCACTTGGCGGACTTGAAATTACTCCTGCAAGCGCATTCATTGAAAACAACGGTTTAAATATCAGTTATAAATATAAAAAAGCAAAACGTGAGAACAAGAGCTACAACGGTGTAGTTGTAGGTTCATATATGAATAATGTCCTGAATATCATTGCACTTGCTGCAAGCGGATCTGCGACAGCAGCAATTACACCTGCAAGTGCTGTACTGAATGATACGGCTATTACTATTGCACGAATCAATACAGCAGCGAAGGTAAATCAGGGCAGCCGTGAATCCGGCGCCAAGGCATCGGTTCACGTTGTTTCAGCAGGAGATACAACCGACAGTGTCTCGGATGGTACGGTCGGTGTCTCAGGATCTTTCGGCATCAGCGGTACTGTAACAGTTTATGTCGGTACTAAAGAAACCGTTGCCGAAGTTTTATCATCAAATGTATATGCAGAAGGTGATATTGAAGTATCGGCCCTTTCTGTTTCTGATGTTTCTGTATTAGGTGCAGGCGCAGCGGGCGGCGGAACTGCAGGCGGCGGCGCTTCGGCATCAGCTATCAGTTTTGATGACACAACTAAATCTAAAGTATCAGGAACCTTTGAAAGTAAAGAAGGTTCCATTAGTGTGCTTTCTAATATGGAAGAAGACCTTGATGCAACTGCAATATGTGTTGCAGGTGCAGGTACCGGAGGAATCGGATTTACAGTTGTTGCTGCTATATTTACAGGAAAGACGATTTCTGAAGTAGGTCCTTCTTCAACATTCGATGCTAAGGGCAATATCAATATTGCTGCTCAGTCTGATGAAAAGATTAATACAACAGCAGCCGGCGGCGCAGTAGGCGGAGTTGGAGCATTAGAAGGAACTATCAGTGTAGATATTATTAATATAACAACTCAGGCAATCATTGATGATTCCACAGCATCGTCTAAAGGCTCATTCAAGGCATCGGGAGATGTTGTAGTAAAAGCTCTTGATAATTCCGCCCTTGTATCAAAACTTGGAGCGGTAACAGGCGCAGGAACAGCTGCAGTTGGCGCAGCCGTTCAGGTAGCTGTTTACAGAGGTCAGGTATCAGCCATTATCGGTGCATACAACGATATAACAGGTAAAACCGTAACTGTTCTTGCAGGAAATAACAGAGAAGTGGAT
>JABUTA010000246.1 GCA_021443845.1 Parasporobacterium sp. | reverse complement strand
GGCTCCTACTGGGAGGACGGACACTGGGTTGAGATTCCTGCAATGTCCATTAAGCGTGAGTTTGATTTCGACCAGGTAGGCATGAAGGATATGTATCTGCTTCACCACGAGGAAATCGAATCTCTGGCAAAAAATATTCCGGGAGTTAAGAGAATCCGTTTCTTCATGACCTTCGGACAGAGTTATCTGACACATATGAAATGCCTTGAAAATGTAGGCATGCTTTCCACAACTCCTGTTGAATTCAACGGTCAGCAGATAGTGCCTATCCAGTTCCTGAAGGAACTCCTTCCGGATCCGGCAACATTGGGACCGAGAACAGTAGGCAAGACCAACATCGGCTGTATCTATACCGGCATCAAGGACGGCAAGGAAAGAAGCATTTACATTTACAATGTATGCGATCATCAGGAATGCTATAAGGAAGTCGGATCTCAGGCTATTTCCTACACCACAGGTGTGCCAGCAATGATAGGAACAATGATGGTAGTCAAAGGTCTGTGGGAACGTCCGGGTGTATATACTGTTGAAGAGTTTGATCCGGATCCGTACATGGAAGCACTTAACAAATGGGGCCTTCCATGGCAGGTAGTTGAAAACCCGACACTGGTTGACTGATAACAGCTGATTAGTAATAACTCAGACTTCCCACATAGGCCTGAGAAAAAAACAGCTCCTGCGGGCATCGGGCATTTCAGACTCAGGAAAAAGTACTCCTGCGAGCATCGGCATTCTGTTCACTTAGGAAATTTCGAGAAAATATGCCCGCTGCGACGGTAAATTCTCGAACAGGAAGCGAAGCTATCTCCGTGGTATGGAAAGTTTGAACTAAATATTAAAAACAGATCATGAAAATCAATGAACTGCCTACCCCCTGCTATGTAATAGACGAGGGTAGGCTTGAAGAAAACCTGAAAATTTTAAAAAATGTCGAAGACCGTACCGGAGCGCACATTCTGCTGGCCCAGAAGTGCTTCTCCGGTTTCTGCGAGTATCCCCTGATTGCTGAATATATCAGCGGTACCACCGCCAGCGGGCTTTATGAAGCCAGGCTGGGGTATGAAGAAATGGCTTCCCGATTCGGCAGGGAGAATCACGTATATTCACCTGCATATCGGGAGGAGGACATGGAAGAGCTGGCCGGAATCTGTGACCATATAGTCTTTAATTCCAAGGCTCAGCTGCTGAAATACAAGACGGTGATTGATGCAGCGAATGTTGCAGGAAACCGTGGCACGGCACTGCACAGTGACGCATATTCAGCCGGAAGTACTGACATTTCGGATTACAGCAGCAATGAACCATCAGATGTGGTGAGCAGTGCGGTAAACATTCGAGTGAATCCGGATAATAATTGCATCCTGTCGGATATGCATTACAGATATTCGGATAAAGACTGCAGCTCTTTGGATAATGGCAGGAAACATAACGTCAGTATCGGTGTCCGGGTCAATCCCGAGTGTTCCACTCAGGAAGGACACGCCATATACGATCCCTGCTCTCCGGGATCGAGGATGGGTATAAAGCTTCAGGACTTTGATGAAGAGATAATGTCCATGATTGACGGAATTCATTTCCACACATTATGTGAGCAGAATTCAGATGATCTGGAGATCACGCTCCATGCGGTTGAAGAAAAATTCGGTCCATACCTTCACAGGCTCAAATGGCTCAATATGGGGGGTGGGCATCATATTACCCGGAAGGATTATGATGTGGAGCGTCTCATAAGGCTCATCAAACATATGAAGGAAACCTATGATCTGGAGATATATCTGGAGCCGGGGGAGGCAGTAGCACTGAACGCCGGATACAATGTGACAAAAGTCCTGGATATTGTGAAGAATGATATACCGATTCTGATCCTGGATACGTCAGCAGCATGCCATATGCCGGATGTACTTGAAATGCCCTATCGGCCGCCTCTGAAAGACAGCGGCGAGGCAGGTGAAAAACTGTTTACATACAGGCTTTCCTGCAACACATGCCTGGCGGGTGATGTAATAGGAGAGTATTCCTTTGACCATGAGATTAAGGTCGGGGACAGATTGTATTTTGAAGATATGGCCATTTACTCAATGGTGAAAAACAACACATTTAACGGAATCCCTCTGCCGGCTATAGCAGCCATGGACAGGAACGGAGACTGCCGGATCATCAAAGAATTTGGATATGAAGATTTTAAGATGAGGCTGAGCTGAAAAACCTGCAGCACATGGGGAAAGCTCAGACGACAGAACACTTGATGTATTTGCGGAAATATCCGATGAACGGAATACATAGCTGCATGTACGGAAAGATCAGGCAGCAGATAAAAATATGAAGATATTAAGATCAACTCCAACTGAAGACGGATACAGAATGCCCGG
>JABUTA010000245.1 GCA_021443845.1 Parasporobacterium sp. | reverse complement strand
GTCTCATAGCATATATCCCGGAGGTTCTGATCGGAATTTTCAATTATCGGGGGACATTTATCCGGTCTCACCGGTTCTATCAGTTCAATCTGATCGGCAATATAATTAGGATTAGTGATTACAACCTCTCTGGATTTTTCCTCACCAAGATAGCTGAATTCTTCAAGCATTTCCTCGGTTGTGTGAAAATACAGCGGAGCCTGCCTGTCAGCATCCTCATATTTCATGCTGTCTTCAAGTATGCTCCTGTACACAGCATCTTCAGGATCAAGGAAATGAACATCTCCGGTAGCACATATTTTCTTCCCAAGCCTGTCACCAAGGGCACATATTTTCCTGTTCACATCCCTGATAGCATCGAAATCCTTCAGTGCATGACCCTTATGGTTCGGTTTGTTATATTCTCTGATAAGAAATTCGTTATTCGCAACAGGCTGTATTTCGAGATAATCATAAAATGATGCTGTTTTTTCCAGCTGCTCATCTGATACGCCGGAAAGCACTGCATTATATACCTCACCCATAACACAGGCAGAGCCTATGATCAGCCCCTCTCTGTATCTGGCAAGAAGGCTCTTTGGAATCCTCGGTCTTCTGTTAAAATAGTTGACATGGGAAAGAGACACAAGACGGTAAAGATTTATTCTTCCGATCTCATTCTGTGCCAGTATTATCACATGGAAATATTTGCTTTTTTTTACTCTGGATATCGCGTCTTCTTCTTCAGGTGTCAGTGGTCTTTGCTCTTCACCGGGAATAGCAGAAATCCTCATAAGTTCAATATCCTCATTGCCTTTTACAACGGGATTATCACTGTCATCCACGAGATATCCTTCTACTCCGTAAATAATCTTGAAGTCTGTTGAAGGATCTTTCCCCATGATATCCTTATATTTGTGAAATGCCACCGGAAAGGCCTGTGCAACACCATGGTCAGTGATTGCTACAGCCCTGTGCCCCCATCTGAATGCTCTTTCAACGATCTTATCAACATCCGTAAGGGCATCCATATCCGAATACGAAGTATGAAGATGGAGTTCAACTCTTTTTTCGGCAGCATTATCTGTCCGGTTCTCCGTAGTAACCACAGCTTCTTTTATACCGCTTACTCTGGAAATAAGATATTCACCTTCAAAATTATCGTATTCAACCTTTCCGGACACAAGTATATAAAGTCCCTTGCTGAGCACATCAGGAAGATCGTCCTCACCCTCTTTAAGGAAAAGTTTTATTGATATGCTGTCTGAACCGTCAGTAATTGAAAGTCTGAGTATTTTAAAGCCGTTTTTGGTAGTGGTAAGTTCGTTTTCAAAAATACAGCCCATTACTATCACGGACTTCATATCCCCTAAGATCTCGGAAATCTTCAATACTGTACCTTCAAACTGTCTTCCGTAAAGCATGCCTTCATCTGGACCCTTCTTTCTGGATCTGAATGTCTGTTTTTTAGAATTTCCCCCTGAACCGGGAGCATATTCGGACCTTACAGGTGTTTTATCTTTTTTTTCAGCTGAAGATATACTGTTCTCATGACCATCTCCGGAGTATGATCCTGTACCTGGGGAAGCATATTCATAATCACATATATTCTCGATCTTTACATTAATAATTCCCCCCAGCAGCTGTGTTCTGACAGCTGCTTCTGCTGTGTGCAGAACCGTAAGGGGGATGGTATGGAAAGATCTGACATTAACTCTGAGAAAGCTGCCTGAAATAACTCTGTTGACGCTTTCGACCTCAGCATCAGCAAGTGTCTGAAATGTGATGGGGTCTGTATTTATTTTAAAAACTTCAAAAAATTTCATTGATCATTCCATTCGTCAAGTTCTTTTTTCAGTGCGGGAAGAAGCTCGGATTCAGGAAGCTTTGCTATGATCTCTCCGTGCTTCATCAGAAGGCCGCAGCCCTTTCCTCCGGCAATACCCAGATCGGCTTCCCTGCCTTCACCCGGACCGTTCACTACACATCCCATTACCGCAAGTTTTATGGGCAGATCATAGGAAGCTGCCATCATTTCCACTTTCCGGGCCAGGGATATAAGGTCTATTTCCGTTCTTCCGCATGTGGGGCATGAAACAACCTGTATACCTGACTTCTTTAATCCGAGATTCCTGAGTATCTTTTTGGCAGCGGCAATTTCTTCCGCAGGGTCTCCTGTCAGTGATACTCTTATGGTATCCCCTATTCCCTGATACAGTATAATGCCCAGACCTACCGCAGATTTAATACTGCCGGACAGCACTGTGCCTGATTCCGTAATTCCCACATGAAGAGGATACCGGGTTATCCCGGCAATAATTTCATGAGCTCTGACACTCATGAGTACATCTGAACTTTTAATGCTGATCACTATATTATCGTAACCGAAG
>JABUTA010000244.1 GCA_021443845.1 Parasporobacterium sp. | reverse complement strand
TTCTGGATGCAATTGATAGTTACCAGTTGCAAGAAGATGAAAGTATATCATGTTGATGATTCACAAAACTGGGACACTATAATAGATAAATATAGAGAGGCCTTACTTAATGAGGACTATATTCTATCTAATGATATCCAAGAACTTCTAGGTAGAGGCGCTGTTATGTCCTTCAGATCAGGTATTGTAGCAAGAAGAACGTCGTTTAAAGAGGATGTGATTAACTTTATTGAGGTTCCTGAAACTGATGAATATGTTATCAACGGTGGTAAGGTATTCACAACTAACTCAGGTTTTGCTGATTACTGCACAGTATTCGCTTTCACAGACAAGACTCAGGGCACAAGAGGCATGTCATGCTTCGTAGTTGACCTTCACCAGGAAGGCGTAACAGTAAGCCAGAACATCAAGAGAATGGGTATCAGAGCAGCTCAGAACTGCGAAGTTACTTATGAAAACGTAAGAGTTCCTGCATTCAACAGAATCGGCAAGGAAGGTCAGGGCTTCAAGATCGCTATGAAGGCTCTCGACGGTGGTAGAATTGGTATCGCTGCACAGTCAGTAGGACTTGCACAGGGCGCTATCAACGAAGCTATGGCATACGTTAAGGAAAGAAAGCAGTTTGGAAGACCTCTTTCAGCATTCCAGACAACTCAGTTCAAGCTTGCTGACATGCAGACTAAGGTTGATGCAGCTAGACTGCTCACATGGAGAGCTGCACTTTGCAAGGACAATGGCGAAAGCTACAGCAAGGAAGCTGCAATGGCTAAGTTATTCGCATCAGACGTTGCTAACCAGGTTTGCCGTGAAGCTGTACAGCTGATGGGCGGATATGGATACTGCAGAGAATATCCAGTAGAAAGAGCTCTGAGAGATGCTAAGATCACTGAGATCTACGAAGGTACATCAGAAGTTATGAAGATGGTTATTTCAGGTGCAATGAAGGTTAACGCTAAATAGTGGAAGGAGAACAATAACATGAAAATCGTAGTATGCATTAAGCAGGTTCCAGACACTAACGAAGTTAAGCTGGACCCTGTAACTAACAGACTGATCAGAGACGGTGTTCCTAGCATTATCAACCACGACGATAAGTCAGGTATTGAACAGGCTCTGAGAATTAGAGAACAGCTGAACGATGGAAGTACAGTAACAATCGTATGCATGGGACCTCCACAGGCTGACGTAGCACTTAGAGAAGCACTGGCAATGGGAGCAGACGATGCTTACCTGCTGTCAGCTAGAGAATTCGGTGGATCAGATACATGCGCAACAGCAATCATCGTATCAACAGCACTGAAGAGAATCGGATATGACCTGGTAATCACAGGCAGACAGGCTATCGACGGCGATACTGCACAGGTAGGACCACAGATTGCTGAAAACCTGAACGTACCACAGGTTTCATACGCAGAAGAAGTATATGTTGACAAAGACAAGAACGAAGTTCTGGTTAAGAGACAGTACGAAGATAGATATCATATGATCAAGCTCCAGATGCCTTGCCTGCTGACAGCTCTTCAGGAACTGGCAGAGCCAAGATACATGCACGCTGGCGGTATCGTAGATGCTTACAATAAGGACATCACAGTTTGGGGATTTGACGATCTTAAGGACGGCCTGAACCCTGACGATATCGGACTCATGGGCTCACCTACAAGAGTAGTAACTTCATTCGGTAAGATGCAGAAGGGTGCTGGCGTTAAGTACGACGTACCTGCAGAAGAAGCTGTTGATATCATCATTAATAAGCTTGAAGAGAGACACTTAATCTAGTAGGGAGGAGTTAACACAATGAGCAGAAATATTGAATCCGCAAAGGATATATATGTAGTTGCTGAGCAGAGAGACGGCAAGGTTGCCAAGGTTACTCACGAACTGCTTGGTGAAGCAAGAATTCTGGCTGCAGACCTTGGCGAAAAGGTTGTTGCAGTAGTTATCGGCGCAAACGTAGCAGACCAGGCACAGGAAATGCTTGAATACGGCGCTGACGAAGTAGTAGTTATCGAAGACCCAAGACTCGAAGAATACATCACAGAACCATACACTAAGTCACTGGTACAGATGATCGAACAGTTCGACCCTAACATCGTACTGTTTGGTGCAACTTCAATCGGTAGAGACCTGGCTCCAAGAATCGCTGCTAGAGTACACACTGGACTTACAGCTGACTGTACACATCTGGACATCGACATGCAGAAGTACTTCGACTTCCTGAAGGCAACTTCAACTGCTGATACAGTAGCAATCGAGAAGAAGCTGGGCATGGATGACAAGACTCTGAAGATGACAAGACCTGCTTTCGGTGGTAACGTAATGGCAACAATCAGATGCGCAGAGCACAGACCACAGATGGCAACAGTAAGACCTGGCGTTATG
>JABUTA010000243.1 GCA_021443845.1 Parasporobacterium sp. | reverse complement strand
CGTTCACCGGCAGTATTCTCCCCTGCATAATAAAGATAATTGCAGAATGTTCGTCCCGAATAAGCCAGTTCTATATCTGCATATTTTCCTCTCAGGGAGCTGTCATTCAGCAGCATTATGCGAGCCGATTCAGCGCATCGGTCCAAGCTGCTCTGCGTATAGGCAAAATCATCCAGTCCGTTATTGATCTCACCCCATGTGACATTTATAACATATCTTGTCTTTGGTGAATTAACACTTCGGATTATAGCCGCAACGCTGTTCGCAATTTCATTTACCGACATATCTCCCGCTCCGTGATTGTAATAGAGCTGCAGAACCATGGTGTCATAGTTAACAGTTTTATCAGTATCTGAATCAAGAAAAGCCGCAGCATAATTATCATACACTGTTTTACTGAATTCGGATGTGGGAATTCCAAGATCATCATACTTGTATGACGTAAACCACTTTCGCTCATCTTCACTTAGCTTGGATGCATCACCTTTTGTGCGGATGACTGCAGTTATGGCTGCACTGTGAGCAGCAAGGGTTCTGCTGGGATATACTGCAACTGAACAGTTTACATTATCACCGGTTCCCGCATATGCTATTTTGGAATACATATCAGGAAGATTATTATAATATGTATAGCTGTTGCCCACAAAAAGCACACTGCTCGAAGTAGCCTGCGTTTCTGCTGCATCAACCACAGCAATGCACCCAAACACAGCCACTGCCATAATAAATATCATTAATATTTTCCTGAAATTATGTCTGTTCATTTTAGTCTTATACTTTCAAAATAATAGTTGTAATCCGATATTTATTTCCAGTCAAAGAACTCGCTTTCATATGCAAGGAATCCTGCCGGCATTTTCGCAACCACCCACCATCCTACATCTCCAAGTTCAAATGAAAAGAACCTGCTGGTTTTATAAATAATGGATGAATCATTAATATCAATATATCCCCCCATGGAAGTGCCGTCCTGCCAGGTATTCTGTTTAACCATACCATCCAGTTCCACTATTCCGTCAATATGATTCTCCAAAGCATATGCAACATACTTGTATACATTTGCAAAATCAACATCCTCATCCTCTATATAGTAATGAGGGGCTATTTCCCCCGAGTAGGTGTGGTGTCCGTATGTATGCCGGTCCTGATCCCCGCTTTCAAGATAATCCTCCGGAGTTGCATGAAGATATACATCTGCATTGTATTCGTATCCGTATTTCGAGTCTCCCTGACCCATATAGGATATAGTAAGACAGGCAAGAAGATATCCCATGATATATCCGTCATCCATCGCCGCCTGATCATAATTCACCCAATAGGACTGCATTTCTGCTGTAACGCCCTCAGACAGCTGCTTCATTATCGATAATATACAGTTATACTCTCTTGATTTACCATTGGCAAATTCTTTATTATCTTTTGCCCAGTAGTCCATTTTATCATCATAGAACTTACTGAAATCAAAACCATTTGCTCTGGCAATCCTTATAAGACCGTTCACTGCATCATCAAGGGTATTGTACGGACAGGTTACGGACTTAATGCCATTAAGTATGACATCCTTATTGATATTCTGTTTCTGGCTTTTTATCACTCCGTTTTCCAGAGTATATAAACAGTCGTTCAGGTAAGCTTCACCGGTTTTGTTAACAAATACGCCGTTCTCAACGTAATAATAATCTGATCCTGCCACACCGGCCAGAGGTGCCGGTCCGCTGTACTTTGTGGTATATACTCCGTTCTGAACATAATACCAGGTGTTGCTTGAACGATCCGCTTTTTTTGAAATGCCTGTAGCATTAATAAAAATACCATTCTTTACGTAGTACCATTTTCTGCTTGATCCGTCAGCCTTCTGAGCTATGCCGCTGACAGTTTTCAGCTTGCCGTTCTGAACATAGTACCATGAGGTATTGGCCCCATCTGCCCTCTGAGCTATACCGCTGGATTTGGTATACTTTCCATTCTGCACGTAATACCATGTATTATCTGTTCCGTCTGCTTTTTTTGCTATTCCGGAAGCTTTTGTATACTGTCCATTATCTACATAATACCATGCTGTACTGGATCCGTCAGCTTTCTGAGCTATACCGTTTGCAGCTGCAAACTTGCCATTCTGAACATAATACCAGTTGTTTGATGATTTAACTATCTCCTGGGCTATTCCGGTTGCTTTTGTATATAGTCCGTTCTGTACATAATACAGGACTTCATTTGATCTGTCTGCACGCTGGGCAAGGCCTGTCAGCTTCGTATATTTACCGTTCTGCACATAATACCATTTGGTATTTGATCCGTCTGCACGCTGGGCAAGGCCTGTCAGC
This sequence comes from Parasporobacterium sp., assembly GCA_021443845.1. GTDB lineage: Bacteria > Bacillota > Clostridia > Lachnospirales > Lachnospiraceae > RGIG5612. Next base: position 61 of record JABUTA010000243.1, on the reverse strand, counting down.
TTCGTATATTTACCGTTCTGTACATAATACCATTTGGTATTTGATCCGTCTGCACGCTGGG
>JABUTA010000242.1 GCA_021443845.1 Parasporobacterium sp. | reverse complement strand
AAAAGGCTACGGAGGAAATCATTAATCAGCAGCAGTGATTTATAAGGTGTTGGAAAGGCCCGGCAGGATTGAATTTCTGCCGGGCTTGCTTTTTTTGTGAAGATTGTGTGTAACCGACAGAGGTGGGTTGTCCAAATACATATTTCGTTCTAATATATAATAGACTTTACAATATTCGGATAGTGTTACTAGAATTTTCACAAGGAGAATTTTCATGGATAGATCAAGACGTATAGCCGTCATCGGTACGGGAACCTGGGGTATAGCCCTTGCCAGAATGCTGGCTGTAAACGGACATGATGTTGCAGCCTGGTCTGCAATCCCTGCCGAGATAGAAAGATTAAAAACCACACACACTCATCAGAATCTTCCGGGAGTGGAATTCCCGGAAAGCATATATTTTACGACTGATATGGAAGAGGCCTGCAAGGACAGGGATGTCCTGGTATTTGCAGTGCCTTCTGTATTTGTCAGAAGCACTGCCGAGAAGGCTGCCCCGTTTATTCCTGACGGACAGATAATCGTGGATGTGGCAAAGGGCATTGAGCCTGACACTTTGATGACCATGACAGAGATCATCGAAGACGTTATGAAGAAAATGAGGCCGGAGATCAGTGTAAGGCTGGTTGCCCTGTCAGGTCCTACACATGCGGAGGAAGTGGCCAGGGACATGGTGACCACCATAGTTTCAGCCAGCAAGGACTCGGAAGCAGCACATATAGTTCAGGAAATATTTTCCAATTCAGTAATGCGCGTTTATACTAACTCTGACGTAAAGGGTGTTGAAATCTGCGGCGCCATGAAGAATATCATGGCCCTGGCTTCTGGTGTTGCCATGGGTATGGGATACGGTGACAACATGAAGGCTGCCATCATGACCAGAGGATTGGCTGAAATAACAAGGCTCGGACGTGCCATGGGATGCGACGAGAGAACCTTTGCAGGCCTGGCAGGCATAGGAGATCTTATAGTTACCGCAACTTCCGTGCACAGCCGCAACAACCGCTGCGGCAATCTGATAGGTCAGGGAAAGTCAGTAAAGGAAGCCATTGAAGAGGTGGGCATGGTCGTAGAAGGTATCAATGCAGTGCCTGCAGCCATGGAGCTTTCAAAGAAATATAACGTAGAGCTGCCTATTACAGAAGCGGTGTCCCGGGTGGTATTTAATGACGAGTCCCCGTCACAGCTCCTGCAGTCCCTAATGGACAGAACATTTACGGATGAAATATATTGAGGACCGGAACATATGATTAATGACAGGGATCGCTCGCTATGGGCGGTTCCTGTAACTTTTCATAATATAAACTGACTGCGGAAGCCTACCACTTCAGGTGATGGGTGGTTGATAAATTATGCAGACATAGATACAGGAGAATGTAAATGACATTATATCTTACCAGCTCTCCTACAGGTACATATCTTAAGTGGGATGAGAAGGAATTTGACGGATTCAATGAGGCCAACGGTCTGGTAGAGGAAATGAAGAAATCACCGGGAACTGACATCAGATGCCTGGTGATAGCAGCGACTCCGGAAGCATGGGAACAGAATGACTTTATGACTCAGGATTTTGCGGAGCGCCTTGAATGCTCCGGATTTAACGTTGAGCGAATGGATGTCCTGGATGGAAGAAATGCTGAGGATATTACGGATCTGAAGAGTTATATCTCGGAATTCAATTTCATCATACTGGGCGGCGGTCATGTGCCGACACAGAATGAGTTTTTCAGAAAGCTGGGTCTCAGAGAAGCCATCAGCAGCTTTGACGGAGCAGTCATGGGAATCAGCGCCGGCACAATGAACTGTGCGGATATAGTCTATGCTCAGCCGGAAGAGCCGGGAGAAAGTACGGATACTGATTATCAGAGATTTATTCCCGGGCTGGGACTTACTGAGATAAATGTGCTTCCTCATTATAATGCGGTGAAGGATTTCATGCTGGACGGCAGGAGGCTGTTTGAGGATATAACATATAAGGACAGTTACGGGCATACATTCTATGCAGTGACCGACGGCAGTTATATCATGGAAAAGGATGGCGAAACACATTTCCGGGGAGAAATATATAAGATAAGTGACGGACAGAAAAGCAGGCTGTAACATGGCCTGCTTTTCTGTTTCCATAAATTCATAATTGTTGATTATCAGCTGTTGATCTTAAAGACTTTCGAAATTCCCTCGGCCTTATACCTCGGTTTCTGCAAGAAAACTCTGTGAGCAATGCTGGACACTGTTAAAGCCTTATAATGAAGCTATTTCATCAGGTCGTTTTCCTTTAATATACTACCCAGCACATCTTCCACACTTTCTCGGTCAATTGCAAGGGAAATAATGGCAGAATCCTCATCTGCTGTTAAGTCATGAGGAAAATTGCAGGAAAGCAGACAGAT
>JABUTA010000241.1 GCA_021443845.1 Parasporobacterium sp. | reverse complement strand
TTATTAAGGAAAAGTTAAGAGAATGCTACGATGGAAAAATTGTAAGAAAAGATCTTACGAAGAAACTTAAAGAAGGTGCTAATGTGCCAGTATATGTCTTAGAGTTTCTTTTGGGACAATACTGCTGCAGTGACGACGAAGCTGTCATAGAGGAAGGCGTACAGACAGTAAAGAAAATACTGGCTGACAATTTCGTGCGACCTGATGAAGCACAGAAAATACTGTCAATTCTTCGTAAGCGCGGAAGCCATACGGTAATTGATATGGTAACTGTTCATCTTGATATAAAGAAAGATGTATTCATGGCCGAATTTTCAAACTTGGGTCTTAGGAACATACCTATTGGCGACGAATACCCTGAAAAATACGATAGACTTCTGTGCGGAGGGATTTGGTGCATTGTACAACTGCAGTATGATGCTGAAAGTGATAATGAAGAAGATCTGTTCGACATTGACTTCGAACCTAAAAAGAAAAAACAAAAGACTAAAGAGTTCTCACCAATATCAATAACAAAACTTACTCCAATACAGATGCCACACGTAGACTTGAACCAGCTTAAGGAAGGCAGGAGGAATTTCACCAAAGAAGAGTGGATGGACGTAATGCTGCGCTCTATTGGTATGGAACCAGATGAGTTAACGTATCGTGAGAAATGGCTTCTTATCACTCGTATGATTCCTTTGGTTGAAAACAACTTTAACCTTTGTGAACTGGGACCAAGGAGTACTGGTAAATCACATCTTTATAAGGAAATATCTCCAAACAGTATTCTCGTATCAGGAGGACAGACTACCGTTGCAAATTTGTTCTACAATATGGGAAGTAAGACTGTAGGCCTTGTAGGTATGTGGGATTGCGTCGCATTTGATGAAGTAGCAGGAATCAAGTTTAAGGATAAGGACGGCGTCCAGATAATGAAAGACTATATGGCCTCCGGATCCTTTGCCCGAGGCAAGGAAGAAAAGGCTGCATCCGCGTCCATGGTATTCGTCGGAAATATTAATCAGAGCGTTGATGTTTTGCTTAAGACATCCAGTTTGTTCGACCCGTTTCCTTCAGAAATGGGCACGGACACCGCATTCCTTGATCGTATGCATTGCTATCTTCCCGGATGGGAAATACCTAAGTTCAGGCCGGAACATTTTACCAATGACCATGGATTCATAACGGACTATCTTGCAGAATTTATTCGTGAACTGCGCAAAGAACAGTTCGGAGATGCAATTGATAAATATTTCAGACTTGGGAAGAACCTCAACCAGAGAGATACAATAGCAGTTCGCCGTATGGTAGACGGATATCTGAAGCTCATTTATCCCGACGGCGAATTTACCAAGGAAGAAGTGAAAGAAGTCCTGCAAATCTCACTGGAAATGAGACGTCGTGTTAAAGAGCAACTAAAGAAGCTCGGTGGAATGGAATTCTATGATGTGAACTTCTCATACATTGACCTTGAGGATATGTCCGAACATTATGTATCGGTGCCTGAGCAGGGCGGCGGAAAGCTGATTCCGGAAGGTATGTGTAATCCGGGACAGGTTTACACTGTGTCCAGGGGCAAGTCAGGAATGCTGGGCGTGTTCCGATTGGAATCTCAGATGCTGCCGGGAAATGGCAAGTTTGAGCGCACTGGTATAGGTTCGGATCGCGACGCAAAAGAAGCATCAAATACAGCTTTCAGTTTCTTGAAGGCTAACGGCAATAGAATTAGTGGAAGTATAAATGTTTCAACAAATGACTATATTGTTAACTATCAAGACCTCCAGGGTATCGAAATGACTAATAAGCTTGCCCTTCCAACATTGATAGCTTTGTGTTCTATAGCCCTTGGAAAACCGGTTCTTAGCTCAATGGCTGTTATGGGCGAGATAAGCATAAGCGGTACACTGATGAAAGTTGACGAACTTGCCAATTCATTGCAGGTATGCTTGGATAGCGGGGCCAAGAAAGTGTTGTTGCCTGCAACTTCAATGGTGGACCTGGCAACAGTTCCACCAGAGCTGATGAGCGCATTCCAGCTGATACCATATACGAGCGCAGAGGATGCGGTGTTTAAGGCGTTGGGAGTAGAGTAAGGAACTGTATTATCCGTAGTAAGAGGAGACCTTTATGAAGAAAACCTTGAGTGATTATTGGTATGTGCCAATAATAATTGCGATAGCTTTATTAATAGCATCAAGGTTTGACCTGTATTTTGTTACACCTGAAATAACGACAATAATAATAGGATTGTGTCCAGGAATCTCATCGAGTATCACGGAATCAGGCGGCCCAAGTCGCGCAAAGCGGACCGCAAGGTGAGAGGCATGACGCAGGAGGAGCAGTCACTCTTCCTCGCCGACGTATTCGACGGCATGAATACCGAATCCATGAACCAGTACGAGGAGTATATGGGG
>JABUTA010000240.1 GCA_021443845.1 Parasporobacterium sp. | reverse complement strand
GTGTTGCCGGAAGACATTGGCAGTGTGAGGCAGCCGACCTTGTGTGAACCGCCGTTGAGACCGGGACCGCCTGTAAAAATTCATTTAATACTATTCAGCATAATGAACAAGTGTAAGGTCCGGATAAGAACCGGAATTTGTCTTTAATTCAATGCCGGTCTTTGTTACATATGATGTATATGTATCGCAAACAGGAATTACCCAGCAATTATCATAAGCCCACTGCTGAGCCTTAGCATACTGGTCTGCACGTACTTCCTCATCGATAGCATAGAGACCGCCCATGATATATCCGTCAAATTCGTCATTGTTAACGCGGCATGAAAGGTTTGTTGATGTTTTCTTCATTAAGTCAAGAACCTGGTCAGGATCCTGTGCTGTAGCACCACCCGGAATTGACTTAACCATACAGTTAGATTCACCCTTCATAAGTTTAACAACAGCTACGGTAAGCTCGTCAAATTCTGTTGTCATGTTAATGTTAAGAGCTGCAAGATAACCCTGGATAGTAACGGCCATTCTTTCACCTGCAGGATCGCTCATTCCGATAAGAAGAATGTCAAATCCATTTTCGTAGCCGGCTTCTTTCATGAGTTCTTTAGCTTTTTCCGGATTATATTCATAGGTTCCAACATTTATTTTATATTTCATTCCTTCCGGAAGGATTGATGTTGCAAGGGTGCACAGGTTCTGTCCGTATGAAGCCTCTGCAACTGCCTGCCAGTCAACGCCAAGAGCTATAGCCTGACGAACAAGATCGCTCTTGAATTCATCTACATTGTCAGAAAGAACGAACATGTTTGTGTCATAGTCCGGCTGAAGTGTAACGGTATATGCACCTGAAGTGTCCGCAACTGCTCTGTCTGTATCTGTGATTTCAAGGTCAAATGCTGCATCAAGATCACCGTTTTCAAAGTCAATAAACATTGTTGACGGCTCAGCATAAGAACGAACGGTAATAGTTTCTGCCTCAGGCATAGTTCCGTCGTAATCTGACCTTCTTACATATGTTGCATGATCGCCGGATACGTTTTCGCTGCATGTGTAAGCGCCCGATCCAACAGGAGCATCCCAGAAGGCATCTGCGCCTTTCTCTTCATAATATGCCTTACACTGGATTTCGCCTAAGCATAAAAGGTTAAGTGCAGAACCTGTAGGATTAATATAGTGAAGTACTAATGTCTTCTCATCTAAAATCTCGCTGTTATCATAATCATAGTTGTTGAAGTATGTAGCAAGGTTTGAACCTGCCTCAAGATAATACTTAAGGCTGAAAAGAACATCTTCTGCTGTAACAGGGCTTCCGTTTGAGAATGTTGCGCCTTCACGGATTTTTATCTTAAGCTGTGAATGTGCATCATCTAACCACTCCCAGCTCTCTGCAAGCGCTCCCTTAACTTCGCCTGTTGCGGGATCAAGTCTGAATAATCTTTCATAAACAAGATTTAATCCTATACCATTGTTGCTTGTTGCAGGGTCAAATCCCTGTGTTGAAATAGGTGTTCCTACTACGAGGTCTTTGCTGACAGGGGCAGCCTGAGCTTCTCCGGAACCGCCGCTTTCTGCATTACCTGTATCAGCGCTTCCACCACCGCATGCAGCCAATGCAAGTCCCATACATAAAGCAAGCACTACTGCAAGTATTCTAGTTACCTTTTTCATTTTATACCTCCTCTAAAACTAATTTATAACCAACTTACCACCGGATTTGAGAATGATTTCCTTATGTTCTGCTACACTCTCACTTTCTGCGATAATTGTTACACCTTCCGGTGCATCAATGCGTTCCTCGCTTGATGGTGTCAGGGCAACTACTGAGTCTGCCGTTGCATACCATTTGCCGGCAGGATCAATGTCTAACCACGCATTCTGAACTGCACCTTTAAGCGTTGCATGAAGCAGTCTTACCATCATACCTCTGTCAGGATCCCCATGAATAATATCTCCTGCTGCCTCCATGTCTGTAAATACAGCCTTGATGCCGTATACATCTTCACCGGGTGCAATTGTAGAAGCCATTATATCCGTACTGTTGTCTTCTGTACGAATAAGGCAATTATTATCTACTGTTATATTGCTTCCCCGTAAGTCAAGGTATGCGTTTGTACCCTTAATTGCGAACAGATCCTCTTTTGTATGGATATCACATTTGTTTAATGTAACTTCCGCAATCTGCCAAGCTCCGTCTTTTACACCAATGGCAAAAAGTAAGAATCCGTTTCTTCCGGAATCGACTTTTGTATTGTTGAAGAAAATCTTAGCCTTGCCGGCAATCATTCCGGCATGGGATGCTACATTAACATTACAGTCGTTGAATACAACAACAGCGCCTTCATCCGAAAAAGTAGCATAACCCGGTTTCTTAACCGTAATGTCGCATCTGTTTGCCTCAAGATATGTA
>JABUTA010000023.1:2751-19395 GCA_021443845.1 Parasporobacterium sp. | reverse complement strand
CAGTATATGCACGTGCCGGCAGCCCACTGAGACTGGAAGTGACGCCTTCTGAAGGGGAAATTTCCAGAAGGCCGGAACTTTCAGGCATACGGATAACTGAAGAAGGCGGCGTGGTAGAAAAAGCCGGAAGCAGACCGACGGAACCGGATCAGCTTCTTTCAAAGCTTCAGAAGACCGGGGGCACAAATGTAAAGCTGACCGGAACATGTCAGATGGATGAGGATATATTTGTCCCCATGAGCGAATTCAACAATATGCGCCGGGAGGCAGTGGACCGGCTTAAGGATGCAGTCAGCGGCGTATACCGCAGGCGGAACGGAGACTTTAATTGATCCGGCTGGAATCAATTGCCGTACACGGGCATGCAAAGGCGGATACCACTGACTGATAATAGTTTCCTGGATGAAGGGAATCTTCGGATCTGATACGAGGCTACCGGGAAACAGCTGGGGATCAGGTGATTAAGCAGGGCTATGTCGTCGAAGAGGATGCTGTCGGGCTGAAAAATTACACGAAGGAGAATGATAATGATCAGGAACATAGTTCTGGATATAGGAAATGTTCTGGCGCATTTCTGCTGGGAGAAAGTTCTCAGGGAATATATAGGTCTTGAAGGGGAAGAATTTGAAAGAGTGGCACAGGCAACCGTAAGAGGCGGTATGTGGCCCGAACTGGACAGAAGCGAACTGACTGATAAGGAAGTACTGGAAAACTGTATCAGAAAGTCACCTCAGGATGAGGAATCCATCAGAATGCTGTTTTCTTATCTGGGAGATCTGGTAGTGGATTTTGATTATTCAGAGGACTGGATCCGCGGATTGAAAGAGAGGGGATTCAACGTGTATATCCTCTCCAATTTCGGTAAAACATCCTATGAAGGCTGCAGAGAAAAAGGGAATCTGGCATTTGTTGATCTTACAGACGGAGCTCTGATCTCTTATGAAGTAAAGAAAGTAAAGCCTGAAAAGGAAATATATCAGGCTTTTCTGGAGAGGTTTTCGCTGGTTCCGGAGGAGTGCCTGTTCTTTGACGACAGGGAGGATAATATTCTGGCTGCAAGAGAGCAGGGAATGAATGCGGAAGTGTTTACAGATCTGGCTTCAGCAGAAAAACTCCTGAACAGGATCCGATAAACATTCGAGACGGAAGAATGTTCAGGTTACATATTTATGGTGTAGTCGGCGGGTATGTGGACTATATGACAGGAAAAGAGAGAACCGGAAAACCGACAGCAGTATCAGGAAATGTTCAGTGAATCAGAAAAATATTAAATAGCAGAATGAAAAGATATTACATAAGAGTGAAAACACAGGAGCAGTTTCAGGCAGCTTATAGCTGGGGAAAGGCATATGCGCTGCTTGTGGATTATGCCCTGATGGACAAGGCGGAAATCCGGGAGCAGGTTATTCATAATATAAATGACTGTATAGACGGGGCAAATATTACAGGCGGCCCACAGGTATTTTACTGCATGCCGGATGCGGCCCGCCAATCCCGAATGGAAATATCGGAGAATATAGTAAAGAACTGCCCTGAAACGGCAGGTATTCTGATTAAAAGCCTTGATGAACTGGGGCTTTTGAAAGCAGCCGGTTACAACGGGAAGGTTATCGGAGATGCGTTTTTATATGCAGCCAACAGTGAAGCTGTAAAACTGTATCTGGAGCTGTTTCCTGATATGCAGTTTATTCTGAATGATGAATTGACGGATCATGAATTAAGTAGGACCGTTTCGAAATTCAGTGATGAGCTGACAGATCATGAATTACGTAAGACTGTCTCGAAATTCAGCAGTGATGTGAAACCTCATGACGGGGATTTCAACTACGAATATGATGAGCATATGAATGGCGCAACATTCCGGGATAATACCGTCATCGGATGTGGATTCCGGGAGGATGAGATTAAAAATGCCGGATGCGGCCGGTTTATCTATAAAATATACGGCCATCAGATACTTATGGTCACTAATCAGTGCATCAGCCGCAATTACAGCAGCTGTGCCGATAAAAAAATGGAACTGCAGGATGAAAAGGGCAATGTGTTTCCGGTGAGAACTGACTGCAGATCCTGCACAGGCATCATATATAACGGCAAGCCCACGTATATGATAGATAAACTTGCTGATATAGAATATCAGGATATTCTGCTGGACTTTACTGTAGAAAAGGGAAAAGAAATCCGGGATATTCTGGGGAAACTGGATGCTGCAGAATATATTGCGGCGGGCATGGAGACAGACCATGACTGTGGCAGCGGCAGAGAAACATCATCACAGGAAGAGACTGGCATCCACCGGGATATAAGGCGGGAACGTACCGGCCGTGAACAGAAAAATGAATCCCGGGACATCAGCCGGGGGCATCATTTCAAAGGAGTTGACTGATTTTCATCTTCCGAAGAAATACCATCGCTAACGGCATGATCTGCCTTCAGAACATTCTGAAAACATCCGCAGCGCCGGTAAATTTTCAGGCATGAGGCGGCGATTCCGGGTAAGGGGAGTTTTAGTTAAATCCGTACAAAAACAGAAATAAGTAATAAAAGGATTGGAAGTATCAGTCAGCTGCAGGCGGACGGATGGAACAGTTATGATCAGGGTAATATGCAAGGACAACAAAATAGTATATAACGCCTATCATCTGGCGAAGGCTTTTCTTCCTGATGCTGAGGTGGCGTCAGAAGTCAGTGAAGATTCAGACAGCAGGATAACAGTGCTGTTGGGAGGACCGGGGAACTGCCAGGGACCGGTGCTCTGTGAAAATGTATTAATCGCCGAAGATATCAGGGAATTATATATTAAAATGCGGGAACTGACCGGAAGAGACATGCCCTGGGGCATGCTCACGGGAGTGAGGCCCACTAAGCTGGCGTCTAAGTGGATAGAGGAAAATATAAACAGTTATCCTTCGGAGGCTGAGGCCAGAGAGGCATTTGTAAAATGGTTTTATGAAGACAGATTTGTAAGCAGAGCCAAGGCAGAGACAGCCTTTAATGTTGCCATGAAGGAGAAATCCATCATGCCGGATAGCTGTAGGAAAGGATTCAGCCTGTATATAGGCATACCCTTCTGCCCTACCGTATGCAGCTACTGTTCTTTCAGTTCAGGTGAGATAGGAACCTACAGGGACAAAGTGGAGGATTACCTTAAGGCACTGGAGCATGAGATGGAACTGACCAAAGAGCGGATGCTGTCAGAAGGAAAGCTTGCAAAGCATGGTAATGATACAGAATCTGCTGTAAAGGAAACTGAAAAAGGCAGCTCGAAGCGGCATATTTTCCCGGATACCGTTTATATGGGAGGGGGAACTCCCACATCCATCACTGCAGAACAGTTAGACAGGCTGATGACAAAGGCGGATGAACTGTTTTGCATCCCGGAAGGCCTGAGGACAGGGCAGATAAGAGAATACACGGTAGAAGCGGGGCGCCCCGACAGCATTACCATGGAAAAGCTGGAAGTTATAAAAAAACATGGAGTTACAAGAATATCAGTTAATCCCCAGTCCATGCAGCAGAAGACCCTGGACGTGATAGGGCGGCACCATACCACACAGCAGGTCAGGGAAGCATTTGCCCTGGCCAGAGAAATGGGATTTGACAATATAAACATGGATATAATAGCAGGGCTCCCGGGAGAGGATAATGAGGATGTACGGGATACTCTCAGGCAGATACAGGAACTGAACCCGGACAGCCTGACGGTGCATTCCCTGGCCATAAAAAGGTCGTCCCGGATCGGTATTGAAAAGAAGATTTCGGAGAGCAGGCTGAGCAGAAAACAGAGCACCGGGGAATATTTGATTAATTCAGCCGGAACAGCAGGAATTGAACCGGTGCCGGCAGAGGCGGAGGCAGAAACAGTAGAGACAGAAGCTGCCGTATCGAAGACTGAAACAGATATTGGGAAGATGATTTCAGATGCAGCTGAGGCAGCGGCACAGATGGGAATGGAGCCGTATTATCTGTACCGGCAGAAGAGCATTGCCGGCAATTTTGAAAACATCGGCTATGCCAGACCCGGGAAAGAAGGGCTCTACAATGTTCTGATAATGGAGGAAGTGCAGTCCATAATGGGCTGCGGAGCAGGAGCAACCACCAAGACAGTAACAGAAAATCCGGTGCCAAACCCCGGGAGAAAGGGCCAGCTGACCCACCTCATCAGAAGTGAAAATGTAAAAAATATAGAAGAATACATCAGAAAATACAGTTAAGCATGGCGAAATGAGGTATGCTGTGCCGGGATGGCTGTAACTAATGAGACTTGAGCAAGAGTTGTTATGAATGCTGAAAAGCGGAATATGGGACAGCCCCTGATTGTAAAAGGGAGATTATATGAAGATAGCATTGATACGTCACGGAATGACGGAGGGAAATATAAGAAAGCAATATTCGGGAGTGACTAATGATAAATTGTGCCCCGAGGGCATAGAAGAACTGAAGAGGCTGGCAGGAGAACGCCCCATTCAGCCGGATATTGTATTTGCCAGCCCCATGTCACGATGCCTGGATACTGCAGAAATACTGTTTCCAAATCGGGAGCCGGTTATTATTGATGAACTGGCGGAAATGAATTTCGGAATATTTGAGGGAAGAGCTTTTGCGGGTGATCTGGAAAACGATCCTGTGTATCGTAAATGGATAGAGGGAGGATGTGAAGACACCATACCCGAAGGAGAGAACAAAACAGAATTTGCCAAACGCTGTGCAGCAGGCTTCATGAAAGCACTGGCAATGATTCCGGATGAGCAGGCAGATGAGGATTATCTGGCAGCCTTTGCTGTTCACGGGGGCACCATTATGGCTGTCATGGCGATATTTGCGGATTCTGATAAGGAATATTATGACTGGCTTGCTGCGAACGGCAGAGGCTATATGGGAGAATGGAACGGCAGAAGGATCACAGATATCAGGGAGATATGATTCCTGCTCTGACAGATAATAAAAACCGGCAGGCTGGCAGCCTGCCGGTTTTGCGATACTGTATGGAATGATGATATATTAATGGTCAGTCATAATATATGTTATCATGTAAACATGTCTGTAACATTAAAACTCGGTAACAGTATCAGAGGTCTATTTTACAATATCATATTTTGTGGTTATTCCTGTGAATGTAGATGTTACAGCTACGCCGACTGCATCAGGATATTCAGCTATACTTCCCAGGCTGTCGGCAACGGTTACATTGCCCAGGTCATTGCCTGCTGCATCGTATGCAACGGCAATTATCGGGTACATAGGAGTGTCAGTACCAACCGGCTGCCATGCACCTGCAGCCCACTCATAGCACTTGAATTCACCGGGATTATCACCCTTTTCGAATTTGATAGAGGCCTCGGGAATTGCATAGCTTGCAACTTCACCTGTAAATGTAGATGTGATATCGATTCTTGCTGCAGTATCAAATACTTCTGAATAATCACAAACTGCATTTCCTACGTAAAGGTCACAGATTTCATTGCCGTCAGCATCGTAAGCCTTACAGAGAATCGGGTACATAGGAGTGTCGGTACCAACCGGCTGCCATGCACCTGCAGCCCACTCATATACATTGATGGTTGCGAATCTGTCGGTAGGTTCAATCTTGATTCCTGATGTTGGTATTGTGTAGCTTACAGTGTTGCCTGTGAATGTCGATGTAACATCAATTCTTGAAACCTGGTCAGCAACTGCTGAGTAGTCACATACAGAATCGGTTACGGTAAGATCACAGATTTCATTGCCGTCAGCATCAAATGCCTTGCAGATGATCGGGTACATAGGTGTATCAGTGCCGACCGGCTGCCATGCACCTGCAGCCCATTCGTAAACATTTACTACAGAACCTTCGCCTGCTTCGAATTTGATGCCAGCGTCTTCGTCAGAAACAGCAGCGGTTTCTTCAGCCTCGACTTTTTCAGGTACAATTGATTCTACGAATTCAGCACCTTCTGGAGCTGCGATAAAATCAAAGTCTGTTCCGAGTAAACCGTTAAAATATTTTGTCCAGAATTCTGCCTTCACATCAGGAACATATACGAAGCGGATTCCGTCGTCTGCAATGAGAAGATATCCGTCGCTGCCGTCTGCTGCATTCCATACAGGCAGGCCTTCACCGTTAACATCACCTGAAGCAACAAAATTTACAAGATATCCTGAAAGAGTATCGGCGATTGTCTGATCCAGTTCTCCGAAAGGAAGGTCAGGATTGAATACACCGCCTAAGAAGTAGCAGATGTCTGAAGAGTGGAATGCGCCCTTTACGGCATCACCGGCATATGGATGTGTATAGTAGTAAACGTATCCAGGAGTCTTTGTGAATGCGGATTTGCATCTTGCATATGTAATGGCATTCATGAGGGATCTGTCCATGTTTACCTCATCAGCATTGTCAATATTGTTGTCTTCAACAGGCGGATAGATTGCAAGAGCTTCTTCTGCCAGATCACCAAATGCTGCAGTCATGGCTTCGATGTACGCATCTTTTGACAGGCCGGTGATTTTTGCAATATTGGTATCGATAACGCTTCCCATGAAGCCGTCACCGGTAACATTGCCGTTGATTGTAGGAACATCATTGATGGTTCCTGCCACCATGGCATCAAGATTTGTTGACGGGATAACCACTCCGTCAATAGCTGCTGAGAATGCCTGGGTAATATCAAGAACTTCCTGGCTGCTCATGGCACGAAGTGCCTCCAGTCCGCCGTTAGCCTCGATATAAGCATCGCCTGATTCAAGCATGTTATCCAGAGTATTAGGAATCATTACATCAGGGTTGAGACCATTGCCTGCGGAAGCGGTAGCACCGGATTCAATGAAAGCACCCTTGAAGAGGCCTGACGCAAGAGGGGAAATTGTAAGATTATTAACATTTCCGGCACCTGCACTCTGTCCCATGATGGTAACGTTTTCAGGATCTCCGCCGAATTTTGAAATGTTGTCTCTTACCCACTCCAGGGCTTTGATGCAGTCGAGCACGATATAATTGCCGCTTACGCCCAGTTCGCTTTCAGCGTTCAGTGCTGTGCCTACTAACTGTCCGAATACATTAAGTCTGTAGTTGATAGCTACGTATACCACGCCTTTTCTTGCCATCAGCTCGCCGTCATAGATAGGACATGAAGCACCGCCGGATGTATTGCCGCCGCCGTGAACATAGAAAAGAACAGGTCTCTTCTCGTCAGCTGATGCTGCACCGGTCCATACGCTGAGGGATAAAGCATCTTCTGAATATGTACGGTTTGAGTTCAGGAATTCGTCTGTATAGTTACCGAAAGCACCTTCATTGCCCTGCATGAATGAAGGTCCGAATTCTGTACATTCCTTAACACCTTCCCAGGGGGTGACATCCTGAGGTGCTTTCCAGCGGTTTTCGCCGGATGTATCAGCAGCATAAGGAATGCCCTTGAAATATGCAACAGCACCGTCTTCTGTTGCAGCACCGGTGATCTGTCCGCCGTTAACTTCGATAGGCTGTGATGGATCAAATGCGCCCGGGTTTTCCGATGCGGCAGCAGGAACAGCCATGATTGATAATATCATTGCCGCTGCCAGCAGGACTGTGAGTAATTTTTTCATAAGTCTTCTCCTTTCTTTTCAGATAATACGGCAGCCTGGGGAATGTAATGATTATTTCAAAACTGTGCAGACGGCCTTTTATCAGCTGTATAAATGCTATCATATCTTTACTGTCATTATTTGTAATATCCCGTACAGAATTAGGACTATCCGTCATATAATAATCAACACACTTAGGGGTTAATATGGTAAAATGCCTGTATGAAAAAAATGACTCTCAAACGAATGCTGATATTGCCTCTGATACTGCTTATTCCGGTCAATCTTCTGGTGCTGGTGGTAAGTATTCTCAATCTGCGTTCAGATACGGAAACACTGCGGCTGTCTGTCGAAAATCACATGAGCCGGGCGGCTGAACAATTTTTCGAAACAATCAAGAAAATAGATGAACAGATATATTTAAATGTTGTTACAGACAATAATTACATAAATCTGGGAGAAAATGATAAAGGATATACCGACAGCTCTTATTATCTTGCGGCAATAGAATTACTGGATACTCTTAATAACATAGTGTCCATCGAACCGGTCCTGGAAAGTATTTTTGTAAGGTTTGAAAACACCGGCGAAATATTTCAGAGAGGTCAGCTGGAGGAATCCCTGAAAAAAATCCTCGTATCATCAGATATTAATGAAGAATACCCTAAGATTATTATAGATAATGAGAAAAACCCCTCATATATAGGGTTGATCAGGAAGAATCAGTATGGACTGATAGGATATCAGGCAGATATAAGTGAATTTCTGGACAATATTTATGAAGATATTATTCCTCCCGATAATGTAGCTGTTGTAAGAAGCAGTGAACTGATTCCGGAAAATAAAGACGGATTCACCGTACTTTCGGCGGAGATACCGGAGCTGGGGATTATCTGCCGCAGTTATTATCCGGCTGAAAGCTTTTTTGGAAAACTGTCTTTGTCAACAATCATAGTTTTCATTCTTTCCATAATCAGCATTATCGCCACTCCCATTATAGTTTCGTATTATTACAGACAGATATATATTCCGGTCAATGCCCTCAATACAGGTATCAATACCGTTAAGCAGGGCAGGCTGGATTACAGGATCCGGCTGGATAATTATTCCGGTGAAAATGAATTCGTAGACACCATCCGATATTTTAACGAGATGGTCGATCAGATCAACAGCATGAAGATCAGCATGTATGAGCTTCAGCTTAATCAGAAAGAACTGCGGCTGGATTATTACAGCCAGCAGATCCGGCCGCACTTTATTTTAAATGTCCTCAATACCATATATACATACAGACCTGAGCAGTGGGAACTGGCCCAGAAGCTGATAATGAATCTTGTAGAGTATTTCCGGTATATCGTCAATATTAAGAAGGATTTTGTCCCGCTGGCTCAGGAAATGGTGTTTGTCAGAAATTATCTGGAGATTCAGAAACAGCGCCTGGAAGGAACGTTTACCTGCCTGGTGTCCTGGGAACATATACTTGATGATGAGCTGGTACCGCCGCTGATAGTTTCATCATTTGTTGAGAACTGTATAAAGCACGGCCTTACAAGCTCCGGGACAGACTGCATTGCAGTTACGGTTGTTCAGGAAAAAGAGCAGATGAGCATAAAAATATGTGACTCAGGAACAGGATTTTCGCCGCAGACCATTGAAGCTCTGCAGGAATATCAGGCAGACAAAAAGATTTCGGAAGTCCTCGGTAAAGGAATTGTTAATACCATAGACCGGTTGGATCTTTATTACGGCAGCAGATATTCTCTGGAGTTCAGAAATGAAGGAGGTGCGGCAGTACAGCTGATACTGCCGAAAAAAACAGGAAAAGATGTATAAACTGCTTATTGTTGACGATGAAATTCATACTTTACGGGAAATAGAAAGCCATCTTTTTGAAACAGATTTTGGTGTTACCCATATTTACAAAGCCCGTTCGGTAACTGAAGCACTGAGGATTTTTGAAGAGAACAGGCCCAATCTGATTCTTTCGGATATTGAGATGAGCGGACAGACAGGAATAGATTTTCTGAAGATTCTGAGAAAATCCGGGCATGACGAACCATTTATATTCCTTACGTGCCATTCGGAATTTGAATACCTTCAGGAAGCTCTGCGGCTGGGGAGCTGCGATTATCTGCTGAAGCCCATTAACTACGCGGAACTGACGGCAGCGGTTAAGAAACTTATGATGTCTCAGGGCATTGCTGCCGGAGGAAATCTGAGGGATTATTATTCGGATTCAGATCTTGTCAAGAAAGCAAAGCTTTATATATCAGATCATCTGGTAGAGGAAATCAAGATATCAGATGTGGCAGAGCATCTGCATTGGAGTGAATCCCACATAATGAAGGTGTTCAAAAGGGAATGCGGACTAAGTATTACAGAATATATTACAGAAACCCGCATTGAGATGGCATGTGAGCTGCTGAAGGGTACTGACTGGAACATGAGCATGGTATCGTCCATGTGCGGATTTGCAGACAGTTCTTATTTTACAAGAGTTTTCAGAAAGGTCATGAATATGAGCCCATCGGATTTCAGAAGAGAAGAAAGAAAGGAAAGACTGTGAAGAAGGTAGTTTTGCTGATCACGGCTGCGGCATTGATTCTGCTTTCCGGCTGCGGTGGACGGGAATCTTCGGTGACTGTACAGCCCTGTGAGATTTCAATGGAAATCCTGACACTGTATCATAACCCGGATATAGAACAGGTTCAGGAGGCAGTAAGTAACTATGCAATGGAAAAAATAGGATGCAGAGTAAGGCTGGAGGAGGTGCTTCTGAACCAGCATCGTGCAGTACTTTCCAGAATGAATGAGGAAAATAATATAGACATTATTGTTTCAGGGGTCACGGTAATTCCGGAAGAACTGAAAAAACAGGGGCTTCTGATGGGTATAGGCGAACTGCTGGAAGAATACGGACAGGGAATTCTGGGAAAGTGAAGCCAGCTTATGGATGCGTGTTATCTGGGAGACGATTATTATGTGATACCCGATAATCTATATCCGGGAAATGTGCAGGCTGTTGTATATAACGAAAGCATTGCGGAAAAATACAATATAGAAATTCCGGAGGAATACGAGGATACTCTGCAGTTTTTCGAAGAACTCCTGATAAATGCAGAAAAAAGCGGATTTCCCGGTTGCCCTTCAAGCAGAGGTGACGGCTTTGGCATTGCAATTCCCGATGTGAATATGGAGTGTTTTGGAGACAGCATATCGGCAGCATATGGTGTGCTGCCGGATATGAGTTCAGATTATATTATTGAGGACATATATGAGACAGATGAATTTTACAATTACTGTTTAAAGATACGGGAATGGATGGATAAAGGATACCTGGATCCGGACTCTTTTTCTGAAGGCAGACCGGTGCTGGATGATCTGATAAATGAAAAGATATTCTGCGTGCTTTCATCAGGAGCATTTTCATCCCCGTCCCGGACTTTGTCGGGAAATAAGCTGTCTTATATAATGAAGAACGAACCGGAGATAACCGGGGATAATGTCAAGGGACAGAGTCTTGCCATAACTTCATTTTGCCGGAACCCGGAAAAATGCATGGAATTTATCAATCTTCTGTATACGGATGAAAATCTTTCAAGACTGATCAATCACGGTATAGAAGGAGTGCATTATATAAAAAAGAGCGATCACATTATAGAACTACCAGCCGGCGTGAATCCGGGGGAGGCAGGATACGGAAGTGCCATGGTCAGCATAGGGGACAGCAGTATGAATTATCTGTATGTACCTGATACAGAAGATGATTTTGAGAACATGCACAATTTCAGTTCTGAAAAGGCGGGGATGTCAATAGCTTTCGGATATTCCTTTGATGCTCAGAGTGTAGCTGCCCGTGTTGCGGCGGTAACCCAGGTGATAAATAAATACAGGCCGGGGCTTCTGTGCGGTCTGGTAGATGTGGAGAATGTATACCCGGAATTTATCGATGAACTGAAAAAAGCCGGGATTGACGACATCATTGCAGAAAACCAGCGGCAGCTGGATGCATGGCTTGAGAACAACGGAAAAAAGTCAGAATAATCAAAAAAATAATGTAGTAAATCCATATTTTTCTGTACTTATGGATTGTAGGGGTCTATCAGACCGGACTGAATGAAAGGAACTGTGGCAGGAATGGACGATAAAAACATCATCGATCTTTTTTTTGAAAGATCTGAAAATGCCATCAAGGAGCTGGAGGGAAAATACGGCAGGCTTATAATGTCCCTGTCCCGTAACATCCTGAATAATCCATCTGATGCTGAGGAATGTGTCAATGACACATATCTGGGAGTGTGGAACAGCATTCCTCCGGAGCGGCCGGATTCGCTGACGGCATATGTCTGCCGTATTGCGAGAAATCTGTCCCTTAAAAAGTATCAGTACAATACTGCGGCTAAAAGAAACAGTCACATGGATACAGCCCTGGAGGAACTGGAAAACACCCTGGCAGATTCTGGAAATGTGGAGCAGGAGGTTATTCAGGCGGAACTTGCCCGGGAAATTGAACGGTTTATGGACAGCCTGAAGCAGACTGACAGAGTAGTATTCATGCGCAGATACTATTTTGCGGATTCCTATGAGGCTATCGCGGAAATAACCGGTATTTCTGCGAAAAATGTATCCGTAAAGCTGGCGAGAGTGAGAGGCAGGCTGAAGGAATATCTGAAAGACAGGGGACTGATGTAGAGGTGAAGGATGGCTGATCGGGTTGTAAGCTCCGGAGAATGTACAAATCCGATCGTAAATTCAAAACGTGTCTGACGAGGTAAGCCATAATATGCCGGATGGACGGAATCCGGGCAGGGAATTTCGATGAAACAGACAACATTAAATTACAGCTGAATAAACCTAAGAGAAAATTCAGTGAGTAAGTACAGGAGAAAACTATGAAAGCAGAAAAAATAGTTCAGGCATTGAACGAAGTTGATGATAAATATATAGAAGAGGCAGCAATATATAAAAATAAAAGCAGAAATTCCCTCAGGATATGGCGGATAGTGGCTATAGCAGCCTGTGTGTGTCTGGCCGGATCCCTGGGATTGGTGGCTGTATCCCTGAATAGCGGAAACAATGCCTCATACAGATCTGCAGAGGAGTCCGGGACTTTGCCGAAACGGACATCAGATTTTGCAGCTGAGGCTTCTTATGATACGTATTTTGAGGCGCCTGAGATGGAAATGGCGATGTACAGTGACGCAGTCATGCTGGACAGTGCAGCGGATAACGGAACAGGTAATGGGCTCTGGACCGGTGCCGATGCCGGAAAAGCACAGGAGTCCGGGGCTTCAGCAGACACTGCTGAAGCTGTTCCTGCAAATGATACCGCCAAGATAATTTATTATGTATGGATGACTATGCAGACCACAGAGTTTGACAGCGCAGCGGAGCAGATAGAGAACATAGTATCACAGCACGGGGCATATTTTTCAAATCAGTATATATCCAATGCATCGGCAGGATACAGAAGTGCATCCTATACCGTCAGGGTGCCGGCTGAAAACCTGGATTCGTTCCTGGCTCAGACAGGCCAGGTCTGCACAGTGATATCTGTCAGCAAGAATGCAGAGGATGTATCCGAAAGCTATTATGATACAGAATCCAGGCTGACAACTGCGAAAGCCAAGCTGGCACGTCTTCAGGAACTGCTGGCAGAAGCAGAAGATATGGAAGATATTATTTCCATCGAATCAGCTATTTCGGATGTTGAATATGAAATCGACAGTCTGAGCGGAACATTGAGATATTACGATAACAGAGTCAGCTACTCAACTGTAGACATCAGTCTCAATGAGGTATACGAGGTCAAGAAGGAAGAGGCTCCGAAGAGCTTCGGCGAGAAGCTGAGCATCGCTTTTTCAAACAGCATAGAAGGAATCGGTAATTTCTTCAAGGCACTGGTTCTGTGGCTGGCTGAGTGCTGGTTCGGCATCCTGTTATTTGCAGCTGTAATAGCAGCGGTGACGGCAATCATTGTCAAGATCGTAAAGAAGTGCAGAAAGAAACGCTGAGGGAAAAGTTTCCGGCAGTCCATGACAGGGGGTGACTGTCTTAAGAAAACTGTATCGCTACGGATATTTTGAAGAAGCAATTTTCAAATATTGAAGAAATTGACTGAGCTGCGAATGTTGACTGCCTGTGAGACAGGAAGGAAACATCCGCAGTTCACATATTTTCTGATGGATGAAAATGAAAAACGCCAGTAGGAGGGACATGGAACGGCCCGGGAATCTGCATTATATATTTAAGGTGATTTTTAAGTACTTAGTGTAAACTTACTGCATGATGCCGATGGTTCATGCAGTGTCGGTATTATGAAATATACATTTGCGGAAATGATGCAGATAATGATATTCTGATATGAGTGCAGCAGGTATCGTGCAGGAGGCAGAGAACCGGAAAAGTACGGTTCTGCTGAAGATGATCATGCGGCAGATAGATGCCGATAAATGCAGTCAGAATTTTGTGATAAAACTGCAGCATTGCAGCTCGGTGCTGTTATGATCGGGAAAGGAATAATAATGAAATCTATCAGAAAAGTATTATATGGAACAGCGGCAGGTGCAGCTGCCTTATCCATGATGTTTTCAGGGTTTACATGGGCAGAGGATTTTACGCCGGTGCCGCCTGCTGAACTGGATTCTGAGTCAGAAGGTGAAGACGGCAAAGAAAAAGAAGAAATAAATGTTCAGGATAAAGTAACTAAAGGACTGGAGAATGCCGTAAAAATAGATTTTAAAAATGGCACTATCGCTTCTGCAGATGCCCAGGATCCGGAGTCAGGTTATTCATTGGCAGATCAGGTGCTGGAAATCAATGATAAGGGAACCTATGTACTGTCAGGAGAATTTGCAGGAAAGATCCGGGTAAAAGCCGGAAAAAAAGATGAAGTAATCCTGGTGCTGGCAGGGCTTAATGTTCAGAATGAGACAGGAGAAGCCCTGGAAATCAAAAAAGCGAAATCAGTGATCATTTATACTGAGGTAGGAACGGACAACTGTCTGATCAGTGGTGTAAAAACCGAGATAGTGGACAATACCCTGAAAGACGAGACCGATGCAACAGCAGGCACATCTCAGAATGCAGAAGATGACGATCCTGCGTATGAGGAGGATCCGTCGGAGAATGCTTCAGCCGATGAGGGTGCAGAATCAGGTGCATCCGGGGCGGCAGTCACGGCTAAAACAGATTTGATACTGGCAGGTGAGGGAACTCTGACTGTAGGCGGATATATCAACAACGGCATTTCTGCAGCAGATGACCTGACAGCTGATTCCGGCAGTGTAATTATTGAAGCTGTCAACAACGGAATAAAGTGTAAGAAAGATATCACCATTTCAGGAGGATCTCTGAGCATTATATCCGGAAACGACGGTGTGAAAGCGGAGCGTGCTGCCAGGGAAGAGATTCCTGAGACTGTAGATGAGACAACCGGAGAGGTGCTCACTGAAGCAGTTGAGGCAAGAGACGCCCGGGGCACCATAGAAATCAGAGGCGGAAGCCTGAATGTGGAATCTTTCGGTGACGGGCTTCAGGCCAACGTGGCTTTGGAAATAAACGGCGGCGAGGTAAATATTACCACAAAGGGTGATATACCTGAGTCAGGTGACAGCTTCGGAGGTCCCGGTGACAGCTTCGGCCGACAGAGTTCGGATGACAGTTCTGTAAGTTCGAAGGCAGTAAAGTCAGGAGGGACTCTGGACATCACCGGAGGAATCATAGTTATTGATTCAGCTGATGACGCACTGCATTCAGCAGACATCCTTACAATATCAGGAGGAACCATTACCCTCAGCAGCGGAGATGACGGTATCCATTCAGATAAACAGGCAGATATAACCGGAGGAGATATAGATATACTTAAATCTTATGAAGGGATAGAAGCCAATCAGATAAATGTCAGCGGAGGGGATATATACCTTATCGCCAGTGATGACGGTTTCAATGCCAATGGAGGCAGTAGCTTCGGGCCTCCCGGATCTAGCGGCGGCAACAACAGCAGCACAGAAATGCCGAATCTTAATATCAGCGGCGGTAACATTTATGTAAATGCAGCCGGTGACGGGCTGGATTCCAATGGTAATATCACCGTTACCGGAGGATATACCGTAGTTGACGGTCCGGAGAATTCTGCAAACGGAGCGTTGGACAGCGGAATGGAAAACGGCGGAAAGCTGACGGTAAATGGAGGACTGATATTTGCAGGCGGAGCATCCGGCATGGCAGAATCATTTGAAGAGTCTTCTGCACAGAATTCATTTGTTGTTACATTGCCGGTATATTACGGAAAGGGAGCAGAGATTGCAGTCAGGGATGCCTCCGGCAATGTGCTGTTTGAACATACTGCAGGTTCCCGGGGCAATTCCATAGTATTCAGCTGCCCTGAACTGAAAACAGATGAAACGTATACTCTGGTGATAAGTGAGTATGAAATGGAGATTACTCTGACCAAAACTGCCACAGCTGTAAAGGTATCCTCAGACGGAACTGTAACAGAGACCACCGGAGGAAGTTTCGGAGGACCGGGTGGAGGTCAGGCTCCCCAGGGGATGCCGGGAGGCGGACGCCCGGGAGGAAATCAGGGTAATAACAGCAGCGAACCGGTTACCAGGATACAGGAGGCTGCAGAGGATGCGCCGCAGCCGGGTGATATGCCTGAACCTCCTCAGCCGGGAAAGACTCAGGAAGGTGAAGCGCCGGCAAAGTGACAGGACAGACACAGACTGTCGGTATGAAACGCTGAAACAGTATGGACACCGGTTTCATATAAAGATGAAGGGAACATGCCGACGCAGAATTACATATGAAATATGCCGATACGGTAAAAGCGAGATTTATCAGAAGACCCAACAGATTTATTGCTGATGTTCTGATAAACGATCATATAGAAACGGTACACGTTAAGAATACCGGCAGATGCAGTGAACTGCTTCTGCCGGCTTCTGACGTCATGCTGCAGAAAAGCAGTAATCCGTCACGAAAAACCGTATATGATCTTATTTCTGTGTACAAGAGAGGTATTGGATGGGTAAATATTGACAGTCAGGTGCCGAATCTGGTAGTAAAAGAATGGCTGGAATCAGGAGAATCTCCCTTCAG
>JABUTA010000023.1:0-1431 GCA_021443845.1 Parasporobacterium sp. | reverse complement strand
ATGGTTCAGGTCCATGTGAGGTAACACTCATGCAGGTTCAACTCCTGTTATCCGCATAAGAATCATGAATCCTCCGGAGTCCGGAGG
Source organism: Parasporobacterium sp. (assembly GCA_021443845.1). GTDB lineage: Bacteria > Bacillota > Clostridia > Lachnospirales > Lachnospiraceae > RGIG5612. Next base: position 1,344 of record JABUTA010000023.1, on the reverse strand, counting down.
ATTTTTTGTTTTGCAAAAAAAGGAAATTGCATCTACAATGATATCAGATCTCAGATATAGTAATACGTTTTCGGAGGATATTTATATGGAAAGAAAATTCCCGCACCTTTGCGCGCCTATAACCATCGGCAGGACCACATTCAGAAACAGAATGTTTTCAACACCCATGGGAGGGACAGATATTACCAATGACGGCTGTATAGGACCTAAGTCAGCAGCGTTTTATGAGCTGCGGGCTAAAGGTGGAGCCGGAGCCGTAACGGTATCGGAGCTGATGGTACATCCGGAGACGGACGGATCCCATGCCTATCATCTGGATGAGAGCATTCTTAATTCTCTGGCCTGCGCCACGTATACGGCTGACGCCATCAGACGCCATGGTGCAATTCCCAGCATAGAGCTGTCTCATTCGGGAATGTTTTCCGGAACATATATGACAGACAAAAACCGTCAGAAGGGGCTGGCCCAGTGGGGACCATCCGCCTGTGTGAGAGCTGACGGAGTGGAGGTCGGAGAACTGACGAAGGAAATGATAGATGAAATAGTCAGGGCCTACGGACATTGTGCAGGACTGGCTAAGCGGGCAGGCTTTGAAATGATAATGGTCCACGCAGGTCACGGATGGCTGATCAATCAGTTCCTGTCTCCTATGTTCAACCACAGAACAGATGAGTATGGCGGCAGCACGGAGAACCGCTGCAGGTTTGCTGCGGAGATACTTCAGGCCATAAGACAGGAAGTAGGGCCATTCTTCCCCATAGAGCTGCGTATCAGCGGATCCGAATGCGTTCCGGAAGGCTATGGGGTGGATGAAGGCATAAAGATCGCACAGCAGCTGGAGCAGTATATTGATATTCTCCATGTAAGTGCAGGAACATACCAGAAAACCTTCGGAATCACTCATCCTTCCATGTTTACAGAACATGGTGTAAACGTACATCTTGCGGCAGAGATAAAAAAGCATGTGAAAGTACCTGTAGCAACCCTGGGCGGACTTAATGATCCGGCACAGATGGAGGAGATAATAGCTTCGGGCAAAGCTGATATCGTGTACATGGGGAGGGCTCTTCTGGCTGACCCTATGCTGCCGAACAAGGTAATGGCAAACCGGGACGAGGATATAGTACGGTGCCTGAGATGCTTTACCTGCATGGCAGAACGGGCAGCCACAGCTACCAGACGCTGTACAGTCAACCCGCTGATAGGAAGAGAGTCAGAAGGGGACGAGATATACCCTGCAGTGAAGCCAAAGAAGGTACTGGTGGCGGGAGGAGGCCCGGGAGGACTCTATGCGGCATGGACAGCAGCAAGAAGAGGCCATCAGGTTATTCTTTGCGAGAAGGA
>JABUTA010000239.1 GCA_021443845.1 Parasporobacterium sp. | reverse complement strand
CATATCAGGCAATAACATATTAAAATATCTGCCTGATCATTATTTCATCAGTCCCGGAAGCAGCAATGATATCTGCGGGATATACATGCACAGAACCAATGCCACAAATGTTGCAAGGATAAAGGGGAACACACCTTTTATAATCTCGCCTATTTTTACATCCGGAACCCGGTTCGCCAGAACAAACAGGTTCATTCCTACAGGCGGCGTAATACATCCTATCGCTCCGCAGAAGGTTACGATTATTCCGAACCATACAAGGTTGAATCCCAGGTTTGCAACGATAGGTGCAAAAATAGGAACCGTAAGCATCATCAGAGGAGCCACGTCCAGGAAGCATCCCAGGAACAAATAGATAACTACCATGAGCCATATTACTGTCATAGGAGCCACGTCCAGGCTGCTGACCCATCTTGCCAGAGCTTTGGGAAGTCCTGAAAGGGACATAAATGAATTAAAGAACTGCACTCCTACGAACAGGAAGAAGAACGAAGCACCGGAACCTACAACTCCCTTCATGCACTTAACGAAATTCTTAACATTCATCCGGCGCATTGCGAAAGTAATGATGGTGGCACCTACCGCACCCACTGCAGCTCCTTCATTGACCGTACATATGCCTCCCCATATACCGCCCATTACGAGAAGTATCAGCAGGAGGAAAGGCCACACATGAATAAGGCTTTTCAATCTGTCCTTAAGAGGATATTTGTCTGTTAAAGGGGCGTCCTTTGGCTTCTTCTTTGCCCAGATAAATATGGTAATGCACAGGCATATGAGAAGAAGGATTCCCGGAAGCCAGCCTGCCATAAACAGCTTGGCAATGGATGTCTCTGCCATGATTCCGTACATGATCAGAGGAACGGATGGAGGTATCAAAGTTCCCAGAGGTCCCGCTGCTGCGATAGCTGCCAGACCAAGCCGTGGACTGTATCCGTAGCGTTTCATTTCCGGCCATGCTATCTGTGAGAAGACCATGGCTGTCGTTACGCCTGAGCCGCATACTGCACCGAAAATCGCACTTGATACTGTGGTGGTTACCGCAAGTCCTCCCTTGTGATGTCCGAACCAGTATCTTGCTGATGTATATGCATCGGTAGTCAGACCTCCATGGGAAGCAACTTCGCCCATCATCATAAACATGGGCATTACCAGAAGTGTATAAGATGCTGCTGCTGTAACAGGAATAGTCATCATATATCCTATACCGGTATTAAATCCCAGAATAGCGATCATGCCTACTACTCCGGATATACCGAATACAAATGCAATAGGCATTCCCAAAAACATGAGCACGAGCATAATGCACAGCCCGATAATTCCTATAGTCAATGAAGTCATTACGCATTCGCTCCTTTCTCAAGTTTGATATTTTTGTGTGCTGCGGCACATTCTATAAAGTATCTTACAGCATCTAACAAGAACTCAATCGCTGAAATAGCCGCGCCTACAGATGCCACGTAATAAATATAAAAATTAGGTATTCTCAGAATAAGAGTTGCATTGTTAGGGGTTAAAGCAAGTTTTCCTCCCTGCTGGAACACCTTGATTGTTACAAGCACAAGAAATACAAAACATAATATGTTAAGAATTCCGTATAATATGCTTCTGGCACTTAACGGGAATTTCCCTGGTATGGTTTCCACACGGACATGGCCTCTGTTGCGTGTGGCAAAGGGAAGTCCGAAATATACAACAATTACCGTTCCCAGTTCCGCAAGCTCCTGCTGACCGGGAATAGGGCTGTTGAAAACATATCTCATAAAGACATCCACAAATATCAGTACCACAATGAAAAAAAGCATTATCGCCCTTCTTTGCGGCGGCATGATTGTCCTCACCGGCTGCTACGGCAAGAACGCCTGCTTCGAAAAGCTGCACCAGTGGAACGGCACTCTCGGTAACAAGTGGCTGAACTCCATCGTCCACTTCTTCCTGAGCGTATTCCAGGTGTATACCATCTGCTTGTTCCTTATCGACGGTCTCGTCCTCAATACCGTTGAATTCTGGACTGGTTCCAATCCCCTTGCCGCCGGCGATACCTACTTCGAAAAGGATGCCCAGGGCAACACCATCGCGGCAGTCAAGAATGCTGACGGTTCCATGACCGCAGAACTGACCACCGCAGCTGGCGAAAAGGCCACCATCACCCTGCTGCGCGACGAAAACGTTGTCCGCGCTCTCGATGTGGAAGGCAACCTCATTGCCCAGTACGAACTTGCCAAGTAATAAATTGCGCTTAACCGCGATTTGATTACCGCATCATTTGTAACCCTCCGGCCAATCGCCGGGGGGTTATTTTTTTTTCAAAAAAATGGGGGGGGTACCGATAAAACGCTGTGGCAAAAGAAGCTTATACAACCTTCTCCAGAAATCGGTTGAACGTTTTAGTTCAGCTCCGATTCTGGAACCTTGGTCTCGCA
>JABUTA010000238.1 GCA_021443845.1 Parasporobacterium sp. | reverse complement strand
TACATCGGCTGCATATGCATCGGCTTCCATATCGGTCTTCCCTCTGCATTAATCGATGCAATCGCTTCCAGTATCTCCGTCGGGCAGCTCTTTCCCTGCTCAGGAACATAAGTTGCTTCTTTATCACTTCTCTCCTGCCGGCACATTGCATCCCTGTCAATGATCATGCAGCTGAGCCAGTAGTTGGGATCGCTGCCTTCCATTATAGGGTTCATGCTCACTGGCAGACCCTTCAGTCCTTCTTTATATCTTTCCCAGATAGCTTTCTTCTGGGCGATGTGTTCTTCAAGATAATCATACTGTCCACGGATTACACCGGCTATCACATTGCTCATCCTGTAGTTATAGCCCATCTCTTCATGCTGATACCAGGGCGCATCCTCTCTGGATTGGGTAGACCACTTTCTGGCTTTATTTGCATCCTCAATGCTGTTGGTCAGCAGGCATCCGCCCGATGAACCTGTGATGATCTTGTTGCCGTTGTAGCTGATTGCTGCATAATCGCCAAAGGATCCGGTCTGCTTTGCCACGATTTTACCATCGCAGTTCACATCTATAGTCGCACCCATGCTCTCGGCTGCATCCTCAATAAGCAGTGCCCCGTGCTTTTTACATATTTCTTTTATCTTAACGATATCACCCGGGAAACCGTACAGATGCGCCATCACCACCAGCTTAACATCCGGATATATCTCAAATGCTTTTTCCAGTGCCGCAGGATCCATGTTCCAGGTGGCCGGATCTGTATCTATAAATACGGGAATGCCCCCTGCATAAACCACAGGGCTCAGGGTGGCATTAAATGTCATATCTGAGCAGAATACCCGTTTTCCTTCCAGAGCACCGTGACCCACCTCCGGTCTGCCGTACAATCTTTCTCCTGCCAGCTTCACGCACAGATGAAGAGCCGCCGTGCAGCAGCTCAGTCCCACCGCGTATTTCACTTCCGCTTTCTCGGCGGCTATGCGCTCTACTTCGTCTATATTTTTACCCACTGTACTCATCCAGTTGGTTTCATATGCTTCTCTGACATATTCCAGCTCTGTACCGTGCATGGTAGGTGTGGCAAGCCATACCTTGCTCTGAAATGGTGTAAATTGTTTTTTATCCTTGTTGAACATATATGTTTTCCCGTTCTGTTCTTTCCACAATACACTGATCAGCCTTCGGTCCAATAATCACCTGAAGGCTGAATATTCTACTGTTTATTACCCTTGCTGCCACTTACGCCTGTCTTGTTTCTGCTGTATCCGTACCCGTACCCTTTTTTATAGTACCCGTACTTTTTGCTCTTGTAATACTTGGATTTGCCATTGGATTCATGGGTCAATACAAAGCCCAGAATCTTGGCATCAGCCATATCAAGGGAGTGTATCATCTCATCCACCACCTTGAAATGAGTGGAACCCCTGTGCACCGCCAGAATATATCCGTCCAGTATATTGGACATCATTTTGGCATCGGACACTATGACTGCCGGGGGCAGGTCGATGAAAATATAATCCATATTCTTCTTCAGCTGTTCCAGCAGCTGCACCATCCGCTCAGACTGAAGAAGCCATGTGGGCTCCGGGGGTACATTGCCTGAGGGAATGATGAACAGATTATCCGTTGCGCCTTTGCGGCCTATTTCCTTCAGTTCGCTTTCCCCTATCAGATAGTTGGAAAGTCCCGGTGTGGGGCGCACACCCAGTTTGGCTGCTACGGTGGGGAGTCGCAGATCCCCGTCTATCAGCACCACCTTCTTGCCCAGCTGGGCAAATGCTGTAGCCAGGTTGATGGCTGTGGTGCTCTTGCCTTCATTTCTCTCCGCACTGGTAATGCCTATGATATGGCATTTGGATGCGGGAAGTGAATACTGCACGTTGGTACGAAGATTATTGTAAGCCTCCTGCACCTGGAATGATGAATCAGGCCCCAGAAGATACACTTTATTGCCGTCACGCCCGGCGGATTTGCCTGTCTTGCCTGCCAGATCCGGGATAAGTCCAATGACAGGATCCCTGTAGCGTTCCTCCAGATCCTTTGAGGACACGATGGTATCGTCCAGCAATGTCAAAATGATAATGATTGCTGCCACCACCAGAAATGCAATCAGTCCTGCCTTCACAGCATTGCCTGCATAGTCCGGGGAATATCTCCACTGAGGTTCCACAGGGGTATCTATTATCTGCATGGAACTGCCTTCTATGATACGCTCTGTTTCCACCTTCAGCACTTCGGCCACTGCGTCCGCACAGGGCTTTACCATCTGCCGGTCCTGCATGATTACTGATACTGACAGAACTGCGCTGGATTCATAGACTCCTGTTCTGATAGATATCATTCTGTAATCTTCCAGACCCACTTTTGCTGCAACCTGCTCACGAACTATACGGCTCATGGCTATATCGGCCGCCGTAGATGCTATCTTGGATCTGGTTGC
>JABUTA010000237.1 GCA_021443845.1 Parasporobacterium sp. | reverse complement strand
TGCCCTTTATCCGTATATCGTCGCCGATTTCATACGCAAAACCGATTCCCTTCTCATATATTACGCTCTCCATGGTAAGAAGCATGCCTTCACAGCACTTTGACAGGTTGAATTCCTTCTTTTCTATGTCCCCTGACATTTCATCTATATAGGATAGCTTAAGCAGATTCTGTACGAGTTGATTCATTCGGCCCGTTTCGGAAATAATGTTATCAAGATGCCGGCTTCCTTCCGGAACGGCGTCGCCAAACTCCGCATTGAGGGCCTGAGCATTTATGCTAATGGCCGACAGCGGTGTCTTAAGCTCATGGCTGGCATCTGAAACAAACTGTTTTTCTCTTTCCAGAGCCATCTTCGCCGGCTCGGTTACAAACCGTGACAGTATGATGCTGATTACCAGCATTATTCCGAAGCCCAGAAGGATAAGACACAGCGTTCCAATTGTTCTGTACAGCCCGGCCTTTCCCTCTGACATATCGGTCAGAACCATGTGGTACCCGTCCTTATGTTTTTTAATGACAAAGATGTATGACTCCCACCTGTTATCGTCGCCCTCTTTAATCATACTGATGATTTCTTCTCCGGCAGGCATATTTCTGCCAATAGTCGAGGACGAGGTCACATTGATTATTTCCATATTCTCATTAAGGTCAACGGAAAATATCGGATTAACGTAGTCGTCCAGAAACAGTTCCCTCTCAATAATAGGCGTACCCGCCAGCTCGTTTTCGTTGTACCATTCCAGTGCCTCCAGCGCGCTTTCTTCCTCCCAGTACTTCGTATAATAATAATCCGCCGAAATGAGAATTCCGAAGGTCACTGTCACAAGGCACATTGTGACGGTGACAAATTTCCATCTAAGTTTCTTTATTGTGCTGTTCCTTACAGATTGCTTCACAATTACTTCTCCAGTGAATAGCCTACGCTTTTAGTAGTAACAATGGTCACCTCAGATTTAAGGAACCTGAGCTTCTTACGCAAAAACGATATATATACTTCTATATTATTGTATTCCGATTCATCGGACGGCCCCCATACCTTGTTTATTAGCATGTCCCGTGTAAGAATCTGTTCCGGATTTGCCATAAGATATTCCATCAGCTGATATTCTTTCTTCCCAAGCTTGATTGACTCATCTCTGCAGCTGATTTTCTGTGTGGATTTATCTATACTTAGATCCCCGTATTCAATTATATTCTGATTTGTGTTCCTCGCCGATCTGGTGCGGGCACGAATTCTCGCAAGCAATTCCGCTGCATCAAAGGGTTTCGTCAGATAATCATCTGCACCCATATCCAGCCCCGTCACTTTATCCTCCGTTTGAGATTTCGCCGTAACAAGAATTACCGGAACATCGATTCCTGCTTCCCTGATATTCTTCAGAATGTCCAGTCCCGACAGCTTCGGAAGCATAATATCCAGAAGAACCAGGTCGTACAGATTGCTGAATATGTAATCCAGTCCCGACAGGCCGTCGTAAACAACGTCCACCAGATAATTTTCCCTGCTTAACACGGTCTTCATTCCGTCTGCAATTTCTCTTTCGTCCTCTACAATTAAAAGCCTCATTTTCGGCACCTGCTTTCCCCTACTCTTTCTCGATTATATCATATATAAACAGCCTTGAATTAACCTTGAATTAATCCGGAGGAGTTCCCTTGAAAGGACCTTGAAAAAACAATTTACAGCTTCAATGCTGATTTAATATTCTTCTTTTATTATCAGCCCATGGAAAACACGGCAAACAACAAATCTCATACGCAAACTGTAATCAAAGTCAGCACGTATGCGCTGTTTTTTATCATTTTCATAACTTTACTTATAATAGCAAAAGCCCGGTTAAACGGAGACTTTGATTCTATAGAATCGTTCCAGAGGTACATACGACACTTTGGGCTTTTCTCGCCTCTTTTCCTGACAGCCATTCAGGCAGCACAGGTCGTGTTGCCTGTTTTGCCGGGCTTTCTGGGATGTGCGGCAGGAGCGGTAATGTTCGGATGCTTTAAGGGGTTCCTGTGCAATTACATAGGAATAAGTCTCGGCTCTGCAGCCGCCTTTCTGCTTTCCAGAACATACGGGACAAGAATCATTAGCGAACTTTTCAAAGGGGAAAAATATGACAGATGGGCTAAGCGGGCAGCGAGCAGCAAATCCTTTGCGGTACTTTTGTTTATTGCAACATTGCTGCCTTTATTCCCCGACGATTTTCTGTGCTATCTGGCGGGACTTACGGAAATGTCCGCGAGAAAATTTATATTAATTATTGTGCTGGGAAAGCCCTGGTGCATTCTGGCATACAGCTTTGGTTTTTCACTGATTGGATAATTAAGTTAGGAGTGTGATTTTATGAGGTGCAGGCTTTTAGGTTTTTACAACTACACCGTTGTTCTTACGTATATGGGAATGGCAATAGGCTTTCTGGGAAT
>JABUTA010000236.1 GCA_021443845.1 Parasporobacterium sp. | reverse complement strand
TTTCTTTTCCATTCCTTTCCCAAAGTCATTGCAGGTACCCATGCGGGACTGGGATAACATATCCCCTTCTTCTGCCAATGGCTTCCATATGGCGACTGCGGCAGCGTAGTCCATGCGCCCATATGCATCTGATGCTTTCCGATAGGATACTATATCACTCATGTGTCCTCCTGTTTCCGTTTTCTGAAAAGATTCCCGGCATGTTACGGCAGGTTATCCTGCATTTTTCTTATCTGGTCAGAAAAGATCCTGCCTTTGCATCTGATGTATCTGCCTCATCAACACCCTTTAAGTCCATGTCCCTTATAATCTGTATCGGAAGATCGCCTACAACGTAACCCTCATCAGGGATCTCCTTGATGGAAACCAGTACTATTTTGTCATTATTCTGGATGGCGAGCCTTGTATCCAGAACCTTATGGTCGCCGCTTATGGTATATTCTACCTGGGTACCGAGAAACATGTATTTTTCGGCATCAAATTCCTGTATGCCTTCTACTACCTCAAGGTCTGTGTAGTATTCCTTCATCTCTTCGATAAAATTATCCAAAAATCCGGCAACATCTGACGCATCCGTATATTCATAACTGCGTACCATGACATATGGTATACTGCCTTCGTCCATTGCATAGAAATATAAATTGTCATATTCCGAATCTAACTTGTATTTGATCCCGGCCGGAATATGCAGGCTCAGTTCCCATTCATCTACGGTTATGTCAGTGCCTTCCGGCGAAGCTGAAATTGATAAACTGACAGGTTCCTGCTCCTGTGCACATACAGGTGCAACTGATGCTGCAAGCATTGTGATTGATAATGTCATGGCTGCGACTATTCTGCTTCGTTTCATTTTGATTTCTCCCTTCTGCTCAATGTCTTCTCTGTGAGATTGAATGTTTATATTCCGGTTTTACGTTTCCTGTAAGGTTCACCCTGGATCCCTTATATTATATGAGTACGGTCTTATCCGGAAATACTACATTATAATTTACGTTTGTTGATCTGCTCCAGGGCACGTTTCATTTCCTCCTGCTGTTTCATGTTGTATTCCTTCGCATCAGCAGGCTTTCCCCGGGTCTGTCTTCTTATTGTTATTTTTCTGAATACTATTATCGATACAATGATATTGGCTGTATAAATCACCGCAAGTGCAATATAAAATATCTTACGTAAATCCTGGGGGAATGATCTTGCAGCTAACAGTGCGGCAACAAACACCACAACAGATGTGAAGTAAAAAACAAGATATCTTTTTTTCATATTATTTCCTATAGAGTTTTGTGCTTCCTTCAGGCCCGAAGGCGGAATCTGAAAGAATAATGTTTCCATCGGCATCCTCGTAGAGGTAATCATAGGAAGCAGGAACCTTGACGGTCTGGCCGTCTGATGTGGTGTAGGACTCTGTTTCCATTATGTATTCACAGAAGGATTCCGTGTCATAAGTTCCGTAATCTTCACTGAGATATTCCTCACCGATATCTGTAAGTCCTATATTTCCATATATTGCAATTACATATACATATGCATTTACCATATCCAGATACATCGCATAGAACTCGTCACTCATACTTGTATTGGCTGTAAAAAGGGAAAAATCAGCCAGGTTATCCTCAAAAAGGTCAGCCGGTGTATCAAGTATGTATATGAATGGAATTGTCATAGAGGTATACCTTGCAGACCCTCCGGCCTGATAGATTTCCGTGGTACATGATTGCACTGCAGTGACTATGAGTGTTATGATTTCCTGACCATCTTCCACACGCGAATACATCTGTTCAGCATATGTACATTCCGCCCCTATGAATGATATTCCCGCCATATCGCCCCCGCTGAGAAGATACAGCTGATACATCTCATCTGCTCTTTTTCTGAGGAATTCATCGTCATCCTGTGTAAGCATGAATCCTCCTTCTTTCTTCGCAGTATCATTGTCACCAAAAAAGTGTCCTGCCAGAAGATCTGCAAATCCATCTGCACTGACAGCCGGAATCATCCTTAGCATACCGGCGTAAACAGCTCCCGGTACATACCCATTCGCATTGTATATAAACTGGATCGGCGAATAATAAAGCATATCCGTCTCATGGTCTTTATTGTATATATTGATCCCCAGCTGGTAGGGGCTGCCCGGGCTCTGCCATCCATCACTGAGCCCATAAGCCATAAGACCAGAAACGAACTCATATCCTTCAGGGACATAGCATCTGCCCAATGTAAGTCCGGTATCGTAATCAGATACTTTTTCAACACGGAAATTACACGGAGCTCCTGTCTGGGACCCGTATGCTGTCATACAGGTAATCATTGTCAATAACACTGCTGATAATAAACCAAATATTTTCTTTTTCATTTTGTGCTGCCTCCAATCCTTTACTTAATATATCAGTACCGGAACGAATGGATTTGCTACAGTTCCTATCCGAACTTCTGATTT
>JABUTA010000235.1 GCA_021443845.1 Parasporobacterium sp. | reverse complement strand
TCCGGAAGCTCGTCGGGCTCATAACCCGGAGGTCGCAGGTTCAAATCCTGTCCCCGCTACTATCAATTTAATATTGATTTGCCCCGGTAGCTCAGTTGGTAGAGCAGTGGACTGAAAATCCACGTGTCGCTGGTTCGATTCCGGCCCTGGGCACTGAAAAACCACACATGATTGTGTGGTTTTTGTTTTACTCCGACTGGATCAGGCAGTTGATATCATATTATAAAATCATACGAATAACATAATCGAATCATTATTGTTCAGGGGATGAATGATGAAAGATTCAATTCTACGGATCATATATTACAGAGTGTCAGAATCGAGAATTATTGTAAAAGGTCCGTCATTTACCAGGGCAACCTGCATCGAGGCACCGAAGGAGCCTGTCTGTACATGGTCTTTACCTATACTGCATCGGCATGATTCGATGATGTAATTATATAATTCTTCTGCATGCTGAGCAGATCCGGCATTTGTAAAGCTTGGCCTGTTCCCTTTTCTGCAGTCTGCATAGAGGGTGAACTGAGAAACCAGCAGAAGTGAACCGTTAACACTTTCAAGGGAAAGATTTGTTTTATCATTTTCATCCTTGAAAATCCGGAGCCCCAGCATTTTCTTCACCAGCTTATCTGCAACGGATTTATCATCCGATTCGCATACTCCTATAAGGACCATGAATCCACGATCGATTTTTCCTATTACTTCATTATCTACAGTTACAGATGCTTCAGTAACACATTGAATTACAAATTTCATATATTTATACTCCTGTAATTACAAATCTATGGCAGGTTAATTATTGAACTGTTCTGTCTGCATTCGGATACCTTGATCTATAACGCTGTATCTGAATACGATAGAGTATTGAGGACTCATAACACTTATATTTTAAGCGTATATTCTCATATGTCAATTTATCCCGTGGCAAAATGCTTTCATGTGCTTCTTGCAGTCATATTAAATTAAATCTATACTATTTGCTGAACGAAGTGAATAATATAATGCTGAACAGAAAAGCTGTTTTTGTAATAACATATATGAACAATACAAAATGCCATATGAATAATAAAATAAAGAAATGTTTTCCTGAAATACTGGCACCGGCGGGAACGGCTGAGGCTCTCCGGGCAGCAGTCAGTGCAGGGTGCGATGCAGTATATCTGGGAGGAAATATGTTCAGTGCCAGAGCCTTTGCCGGCAATTTCGGCACAGAAGATCTGGTAGATGTAATTGAATACTGCCATCTGTTTGGAGTAAAGGTGTATATGACGGTTAATACTCTTTTAAAGGAGGAAGAGCTGACCGCACTGCCCGGATACATAAGCCCCTTTTATGAGGCGGGTCTGGACGGAGTGATAGTTCAGGACATGGGTGTAGTGAGGGTACTCATGAGAGAATTTCCTGATATGCCCGTGCATGGGAGTACACAGATGAGCATTTCATCCTCTTACGGAGCTGAACTGCTGAGACAGCTGGGCATAACCAGAGTGGTGCCTGCACGGGAACTGTCCCTGGATGAGATAAGAAGCATAATAAATAAAGTGGATATTGAGATAGAAGCCTTTGTTCATGGAGCAATGTGTTATGCATATTCGGGAAGATGTCTGTTCAGCAGCTTTATGGGAGGCAGATCGGGAAACAGAGGACGGTGTGCCCAGCCCTGCAGGCAGCTGTATGATGTTATCAGAAGCGGTGAGGCACCTGATGAAGACAGCCGTACACCTGTGAAATTTTCAGATAACGGAGATAAAAGAACCCTGTCGGGGAAATGCATGGAAGCCCTCGGGAAATACCGACAGGCAGGCAGAAGTGCAGCCATTACCCGGGAATATGCCATGAGCCTGAAGGACATGTGTACCCTGGAGATTCTGCCGGAGCTGATAGATGCGGGTATAGCATCCTTCAAGATAGAGGGTCGCATGAAGAACCCTTCATATGTGGCAGGGACTGTTGATGCATACCGCCAGGCAAGAGATTATTATCTGGAGCTTCTGGAAGAACAGGCGGAAGAAAACGAAAAAGAAGAAGCCGGATATGTCAGCTCCAAGGAAGAAGCGATAGAATTCAGGGAGAACAGCAAGGCAGCGTATAAATCTGTGGTATGGGCAGAGCTTTCGGAAAAAAGAAAGAATAAATACCTGAAGCTGGCGTCAAAGCTGACTGATGATATGAAGGATATTTATAATCGCGGAGGCTTCCATACAGGCTATTATCATACCGAAAAGGGTATGGTAATGACTGCAAATAAAAGGCCGAATCACCAGGGGCTGACGGTGGGAGAAGTCATATCTGTCAAAGGCCCTGACGTAAATATAAAGCTGATCAAAGCTGTAAATCCTCAGGACGTGCTGGAAATAATACCTGCGGGGGTAGAAATCACATCCAACAGGCATGGAAACAAAGGAGATGTAATAAGCCTCAAAGGCAAGGAACTGAAAAAGATCA
>JABUTA010000234.1 GCA_021443845.1 Parasporobacterium sp. | reverse complement strand
CATTTATTATACCAAACTCATTAGTCGCTGTATCATATCTAAAATACGTTCCTACATTAGATACAAAGGATTGTATAGTTGAAGTCGGTTTTTTCTCCAAAAAGTTTCTTGCATCTTTTAAGTATTCTTCTGGAGATGTATATCCATGTTTGCCCGCATGTTTATTTAATGTACTTTTCCCTTTACCATTTACAAAATCCACATCTGGATTTCTTGTCCCATTATATAGTTGTCCTTTAAAGTTACTACCACTCTCTCCCCTTTTCAACACAGCTCCCAAAGCTCCGCTTATAGCTTCACCACCTATATTAAACAACAGATTTCTTCCCATGTCCAGTCCTGCATTTTTGAATACATTCCCAGGGCTTTCCCCTCTTGCAATATCTCCGATTGCTCCCGGTAACGTCAAGACTCCCGTATCTATCACAGTAGCTCCAATAATATTACTGATATGGTCCTGTCCAATACGGTTTAAAATAGGATAGGCAGACAGCCTTCCCGAAATACTATTGATTCTTTGGGCTAATCCGGGTATGTTCCCCGCCGCCCCTGCTGCCAGTTCATAAGTCAGCAGACCTCCGGTAAGATTTCCTCCAAAGGTCACGTATGGATGCTGAATGTGACTGTTGGTAAATACATTATCACTCAGACAGATTTCTTCAAATTTATATCCCCGAAGCCCTGCCTGTGTCTTCATTGTTACATCAGACAGCGTTCCCCAGAAAGGCACTGCCTCTACAACTCCATTTCCGAAGCTGTTCCATGTTCCTATCTTTTTGTCCAGCGCTCCCATCAACTGGAACTTCTTCCAATGTATCTCTGTCCAATCCGCATATATACTTTCATCCACCGGACTATACATATCTTCATAATATACCCTGCCTTCATCCGTCCCCAATGCAAAGTATGCTTCCACCATTTCCCTCGCTTCTTTGAGTTCTTTCTCATCAAGCTGATAACCGGATGTCAACCATAATTCCAGTTTTACAATCTCGCTGTTGTCTTTTGTTTTGCTGTATCTTTCGCTGATTGCCTGGAGTTCTCTCTGATACTGATCATTGTTCATAGACAGCTTTTCCGGCTGTAACAGCTCTGCCACAGAACGCAATCTCTGGTCATAGGCATCTAGTTGTTGGTTCAGGGTCTGCAAATAATCTCCATACGTCTGGTCTGCTTCTTTCAGATTAACGACAATCTGCTCCAGCTTTTTTACTGTCATGGCTTCTCTTTCTTTTACCGCGTTAAGATATTGCTCTACTACCCACAGTTCTGCTGCAGCCTCCAACATCTCTCCCTCTTCCACTTTTTCTGTTGCCATATTATATAATTCTGCCTGATTTTGGTCTGCAATACGCCACAGTTCTTCTATCTGTGCCTGTGAAAAATCCCTTTTCATCCTCTTCCCCCTTTGCTATCTCAATGCTTCCAAAGCATGAGCTGCACTTTTGTCTGCCCCGGTCATCTCTTCTTCTGTCCGTTTTAACATCTGAGCAGTCTCATAGATGAGATGGTTCAGACTGTATGCACTCTTGTCCAGCTTTCCTTCTGCCGCCTGTATCTGCTCCGGTGCTCTCCCTTTTCCACTCCATGCCTTTTCCTCTGTACTGGGAATAATATTCAAAAGTGCCTGCTGGAGTGTCTCCATGTCTCTCCTGTTCTGCTCCAGATTTTTTGTATTAATATGTATTTTTCCCATACTTCCTCCTCTAGTATAAATAACTGTCTGCTGCATCTATTGCCATATGGTAACAAACAGATAGTCGGTATATCTGCTCTGCAATTTCCGTCAATTCCCCTTTAAGCTGCGTTACTTCTTCACAAAAATCCCTCAGATTTTCTGCTGTATTTCCTTCTATGATGGCTTCTTCCTTTACCGCGCTTAACAACTGGCAATACAGCCCTAAGACTTCTTCATAATTAACTGCCCGCGTAACAATACGCTCCAGCTCTGCCTGCAACTCTTCTTCATCTACTACAAGGTCGTATCCTATGGTCTCATGCATTCCTACTCCTCCCTTTCCAGATTTCTCAATCTTCGCTGTAAATCTTCTAGTTCCCGCTCTTTCGTGTGGCTTTTATGCCTCAGCTCCTCTTCCTTGCAAAACAGATTCTCCATTACCTTTCTTAACGTCAGCTCTGCTTGCCCATAACTGTCCATTGCTCTTCCAAACTCTCTACCCTCCATAAAACCGGCAAGATCCTCTTGAAATCCTGATACAAAAGACATATTCGGAAGACTCTCACTGGTCTTACGAATCCGTTCCTTACGCTCTCCGAAAAAACTCTCAAAGTTATTACGCTTATTCCGTACCCGGGATAATGCATACTCCCTTTTTTCTACCTCATGCCCGCAATTTCTTATTTGACTTTGGTAGAACTTACCCAAGCTGGCACATATACGTTGCCGTCTTTGCAAAACTCCAACAAGGCTTATAAAATTTCAGTGCCTAAC
>JABUTA010000233.1 GCA_021443845.1 Parasporobacterium sp. | reverse complement strand
CGGTATAATATATATTATAGAATACCTGCTGGAACATATCTTAGTGTAAAGCAGATTATAGAATATCTGCTGAAACATATCTCAATATAATGCAAATATTCCTACAAGAGCACCCGTCCTGCGTACGCTTCGATGAACAGATTCCTGATCTCCTCTACCGTGGGAACTCTGGGATTGGTGGCCGTGCAGGAATCTGCCATAGCCGCTTCTGCCATCTCATCCAGCGCATCCATAAAATCCTTCTCCGCGATGCCCAGGCCCTTCAGATTCGAAGGAATACCCAGCTGCGTACACAGAGTCCTCGTCGCACGGATCGTGCTGAATGCATTCTGTCTGTCCGTGCCGGCATTGAGCCAGAGCACATTGGACATCTTCGCGTATTTCTCCAGACTGGGCTGAGCAACTGTCTTGCATCCGCAATTGTAAGACATGACATACGGAAGAAGCACTGCGTTCGCCTTACCGTGAGGAATATGAAAATGACCGCCCAGCGTGTGGGCCATACTGTGATTCAGTCCCAGACCTGCATTGGAAAAAGCCATACCTGCCAGGCAGGATGCGTGGTGCATCTTCTGGCGAGCCTTCAGGTCATCCTTCGTCAGTTCATCCACCGGCTTCTGCGCTGCCTTGTAGGCCTTCAGCAGATAATGATGGACCAGACGCATGGACTTCTCGGCAGCTGCATCCGTAAAATCATTGGACCGGCTGGAAACATACGCTTCATAAGCATGAGTCAGAACATCCAGTCCCGTATCAGCTGTGATGGCAGCCGGAACCGTTTTCGTCAGCTCAGCATCCAGAATTGCCGCATCCGGAAGCAGTTCATCGGAGATCAGCGGATATTTCGCCTTTTTATCCGGAGCGCTGATCACGGAAAACGTGGTCACCTCACTGCCGGTTCCGCTAGTGGTGGGAATCGCAACGAAATAAGCCTTTTTCAACATCCCTTCCCGGGAAGAAAGATAATTCATGGCCTTGGCCGCATCAATAGCAGAGCCGCCGCCCAGCGCTACTATAAGGTCAGGCTGGAATTCTTTCATTTTTTCAGCACCTGCCCATACGGTCTTAAATGACGGATCAGCCTCTACTCCGCCGAACTCATCCACTTCTGCGCCTGCCTCTTTAAGATATCCGGCGACTTTATCAAATATACCGCTTTTTTTCATACTGCTTCCGCCGGTAATAATAATAGCCTTTTTACAGCCTAAGGTTTTAAGATGTTCAAGGCAGCCTTCGCCGAACATCAGCTGGCTTCCGGCTAATTTCATTGGTCTCATCATATTTATGTTACTTCCTTCCTGTACGTATTATATTCTTATGCGATATTGCATGTTTTACTTTCTGAGTGCATCAAGAAGCTCTTTGGTAAGCTTTCCTGAAATCGGATTTTCAAGTTTTCCGCCTTCCTTAAGGCTTGATCCTACTATCGCGCCGTCTGCAATGGAAAACTGTTCCTTTATATTCCCCGCATTCACACCGCTTCCTGCGATTACAGGAATTTTTACGACTTTCTTAACCCTTGAGATCATCTCGATAGGTGTCTCAAGGCCTATGGCTGAGCCTGTTACTATTATGGCATCAGCTCCGCAGTCCTGGGAGTTCTTTGCGGATGTCTCGATGGACACATGGGGCAATACCAGGTTGGTATGCTTTACCTGGACATCCGCAAGGATCATTGTATCGTCACCGAGGGATTTCCTGTAATTCATGCAGGCACGTGCACAGGGATCTATAAAGCCGCCGTAAAACTGTACTGTATCCACGAAAACGGGTATCCTTACAAATGTTGCCCCTATGATATGTGCAATGGATAACGATACCTCGTAATCATTGAATGCTGCATCTATGCCCACAGGAATGGATACTGCTTCCTTGACTTTCTGGGATATCACGGCAAGAGCATTTGCCTGTATCACGTCCAGCTTTGCCGCAAATGGTGAATCACCCATATTTTCCACTATAATGGCATCAACACCGGACTCTTCAAGTATCTTTGCATCCGTAACGGCATGGTCTATTATGTCCCTGCAGTTCCCGCCGTAATTCATTGTCCCCGGCAAGGCAAGACAGTGCACCATGCCTATCACAAAACCTCCGCCTGTGCGGATGATATCACGTATTTCCATTTTTAATCCTCCTCACTTATGCGTGCCAGTTGCCTTTATCCTATTTATCACGTGTTGCAAACCTGTATATGCCTTCCAGTACCACACGGCATAAAAGGTCTTCTGCATCGATTCTTTCCTGTCCCAGCAGCTGATCCTTCAGATTCTCCAGGACTGTGGTCATGGTCACTACTGCTGTCCTTACTCCCATGAGGCGTCCTACTGTAAGCATACATGCGCTTTCCATGTCAATTCCGGATACTCCCAGCTTTTTCAGTTCATCATAAACGGGCTGCATGTTGCGTCCTGATTCCAATGAAAACTTCGAATCGTGCATCTGGGTATAGAA
>JABUTA010000232.1 GCA_021443845.1 Parasporobacterium sp. | reverse complement strand
GTAATGGGCGACCACCGAAGCGTTTCCCAGGACAGCCGCAACACGGCGGTAGGCTGCATAGCAGAGGAGCAGATCGTAGGAAGGATCGTCTTCTGCGTATGGCCCTTCGATAAGTTCGGAAAGGTCGAATAGCAGGAAAACAGCTTGTAGTTTTCAGCACAAATAATCACATTGCAATTAATTACTGATAAAGCGGAATTGTTAAAGGTAGGGAATTGATATGTCCGGAAGCACTCGAACACAAAACAATAAAATAACCAGCGCACGCAGGAGCAGGAGCACCTGGATGCGGGTAATGGGCGTACTGGCGGCGATAGTCGTATTCTGCACGACCTATGCACTCATCCTCCCGGCGATAACAGAGGAAGCAACTGTTTACTGCGGATACGAAGAAGATCATACGGATGCCTGCTATGCAGAGACACAGACACTGATCTGTACGCAGTCTGAAGAGGGACACAAACATACGGATGGCTGTTATACAGAAAATAAGAATCTGATCTGTGAGCAGAATGAAGAGGATCATGAACATACGGAAGACTGCTGGCAGACCGATAAGGTCCTCGCATGCGAGCTGGAAGAAAAAGAACCGCATGTACATATGGCAGACTGCTATGAAAAGGGCAAAACGCTCATCTGCACAAAGTCCGTTCATCAGCACACACTTCAGTGCTTCTCAAATCCCGCAGCCGATGTTGAGACACCGGATGTATGGGAGAGCACCGTCAGTGAAGTAGAGCTTACAGGTGTATGGGCAGACGATATAGTAAAGATAGCCGAGTCCCAGATCGGATACAAAGAGAGCACACAGAATTATCAGGTACAGGAAGACGGCGAGACCATTAAAGGCTACAGCCGTTACGGCGCATGGTACGGCGATCCCTACGGCGACTGGTGCGCAATGTTCGTATCCTTCTGCCTGAATTATGCACACATCGATACAGACTACTTCCCGAGAGAAAGCAACTGTCAGCAGTGGATCGATAAGCTCAAAGAGCTGAATATGTACCACGCAACAGATCCTCAGGAAGAAGCACAGATCCTTGAAAAGATAGCAGCTGACAAAGCAGCAGCTGAGGCGGCAGAAGCAGCGGCAGCACAGGCAGCAGCCGAAGCCGCAGCTTTAGCAGAGGCCGAGGCAATGGCAGCAGCTGAAGCAGCACCTGTTGAGGCAGCAGATGCAGCAGCAGTTGAAGAAGCATATGCAGAGGCAGTTGAGATCGTGGAGGCTGAGGCAGCAGACGTAACATTAGAAGCAGCTGCAGAAGCTGCAGCTCAGCCCGAAGAAGAAAAAGCATTTGAACCCAAGGCCGGTGATCTTATCTTCTTCGACACAGATTACGAAACAGATCTTGAACACAGATCAGACCACGTGGGTCTTATCAAGGAACTCAAGAGGGATGAGAAGACCGACGAGATCCTCGAGATCAAGACGATCGAAGGCAACAGCAATGATGCGGTAACAGAAAACACCTACAAGATCGACGACAAGAAGATCAAGGGCTACGGCGTGCTGCCGGAGAACCCGGATCCCTACGGATTCGAGGAAATACTCGATGAGGTAGTTGAGGAGATTGAAACTGTAGAAGCAGCTGATGTAATGCTGGCGGATGCAGGAACATATGTTGTAAGGACACTTAGCCTCAGTATTACAGAAAATAATGGCGGAAGCATTTTACTTGTAGCAGGAGATACGCTTAATCTGAGCTCTACTAATACTAACTATAATCAGGGATGGACAAGCTCAACAAATAATGTAGTAGACTTAAGCAACACATCCGGCAGCGGAGCAAGGGTGAAAGCCAGAGCCACAACTACTGTAAAGACAACAACCATTACCCATACATACAGGAGTACAAGGTATGGCAATGACAAAACTGAGACCATCAAAGTCACTGTAATCCCCAACACAATAAATGCTTCAATTAAAGTTGGAGATTCGTACAAGCTGTCACCGACGACCACTAACAATACTTACAGGTGGTCCAGCTCAGATACAGGCCTTGCAACGGTAAGTGGCAATAAGTCTACCGGTACAGTAACCGGAGTTGCAGAAGGCTTTGCAGTTATTACCTATGAATATGGAAATAACTATGGTAATAAACAGTACTTCCTCGTTGAGGTACTCCCGAAGGATCCCGCGACACCCGTATCAACTACTGTTAATGGTACAGCGGAGCTGACATATACTGCAACCGGCACAGGCCACACGTGGGCAAGCAACTTCAACAGCATTGCCACAGTTGAAAATGGTGTCGTAACCGGTAAATCAGAAGGTACTGCAACAATAACGCACACCTACACAGACGGAAATGCTACCCTGCATGAGTACTACACCGTAACAGTAACCGCCGGCGGCGGCGGTGGCG
Source organism: Parasporobacterium sp. (assembly GCA_021443845.1). Lineage (GTDB taxonomy): Bacteria > Bacillota > Clostridia > Lachnospirales > Lachnospiraceae > RGIG5612. The sequence continues at coordinate 107 of JABUTA010000232.1, read as the reverse complement.
GCGGCGGAACCACCGGAGTCGATCCCGGCTACCACAAATATATCAATTATAAGGGTGATTCATCCACAGGAGACAGACTCTACGATCTTACCCTTGATGTCGATGCC
>JABUTA010000231.1 GCA_021443845.1 Parasporobacterium sp. | reverse complement strand
ATATCCTTTCATAATATCAGTGTCTCCATTTCCGATGCCTCTGTGGTAATACCGAAGTCTTCGCAATAGAACTCTTTTTCCAGCACAATTGCCCCACATGGTACTCGATAAATGCCATTACTATCGTTCAGTTTTTTGTTTGTATTCTGATATATGCTGACTGTATATTTCTGTGCTTTTCTTAAAATAGCATTAACTCTATCTGCAGGTATTTCTGAGCAGAGCTCTTTGATAATATTATCTGCATCTTCATTATATGGAACAATAACATTTATCGTATGATTGTCAATTACTTCGAAAAGCTTTCCTGCAGTCTTAAAAGCCTGGGCCGAATATTCATTTTTTTTACAATAGTCTTTGCTTAAACACGGATTATGCCATTTCATATTAAGCGACAACAGATCAAGAATCGTTGTGTCGGGGTATTCTACCTTGTAAGACATCTCTGTATTTTTATCTTTAAACAACAGTGAATAATATTCTGACAGGGTTTTAACTTCCAGATAATCACTATAGCTGTCTGAATCTATAATTTTACGTGCTACTCTCTGACTCTCCTTTATCTCTTTCAGTTTTGCTAAATTTTCATCTTTAATATTAATGATGTATACCGGACAGTTTTTATCTTCCTCTCCATGTCTGTTGCATCGTCCCGCTGCCTGTACCACATTATCTAATCCTGCCAAAGAGCGAACAACGCATTTGAATGAAATATCAACTCCAGCTTCTATAAGCTGGGTTGTTACACATATAACAGGTTTACTCTGATCAAGTGCATCCCTGATTTCTTTTATTCTTTCACGTCTGTGCTCCGGACACATATTAGTACTGAGATGAATCAATACCGTTTCTTCCGACAGATTCTTTTCTTTTAACCTGCCATATACCTCAAGTGCCGATGATTTTGTATTAACAATCACCAGCAGGTTTCCTGCTTCACAAAACTGATGATAACAAAATTCTGCAGCCTGCTCATAAGAATAACCGTACTTTTCGATTTTTGGAATAACATCTGTTCTTTTGAAGATATTGAAATCCTCTGAATAATCACCTGTCATACTGTCATTACTATCAAGGAGCAACGGATAATCCACCTTGTCAAATACCGGCTGCGTTGCAGAGCAGAGAATTATGGTGCAGCCACATATTTCTGACAGGAAATTCATCGCCAGATTAAACATGTTAATGCATTTTTGCGGAACAGACTGAACTTCGTCAATTATGATAACGGACTTGCATAATTGGTGCATACGTCTTACTGCGGATATTTTCCCTGAAAACAGTGCGTTCAGGAACTGCACCATAGTTGTGGCTATTACAGGAATATCCCACCTCTCGGTATGCAGCTCATACTCTGACAGTTCATTTTCATCTTCAATTTCGGATAAGAAATCCGAATGATGCTCCAGAAAATTCTCATCACCGGCAATACCGCGTATTTCATCACTGTTCTGCTCAAGGATAGACATAAAAGGAGCAATATAAAAAATCTTCTTCATCTTCCATTTTTTACAATACTCTATTGCAAATCTGAGTGAAGATAATGTTTTTCCGCCGCCGGTAGGAACGATAAGCCTGCATATCCCAACTTTATTAGCGGCAAATTCATAACATCTCTGTGAAATGTTTTTCCTTTGAAGAGATATTCTGTCACATTTATTGGCAAAGCTTTCCCTTTTCCTGTTAAGCCGACTCTCCATTTCTGCCCACAGTGTTGCTACATCTGTGTTGATATTTGTTTGAGTATCATTCATAAAATCCGCAGTATTAGTTCTGTCAGCATCAATCAAGACTGATTGAAGAAGTCTTTCCAGAAGACCAATATAAAATGCATAAGCTACATTGCATTTCTTATTGTCATTTGTTCTTTTACAGAGAGTGTCTAGTCGATTTTTAATCTCTCTATATTCAGTTTCGGATGCTTTAAGAAGGTTCTTTACAGTAGCTTCGTCAGCAATATCTGATATTTTACCGGCTATCTCGCTGTAAAAATCATCCTTCGAAATACGTTTCCTGAATCTGTCAGTGCCGTTATCATAATTGTCCTGTAACCCATGGTGTGCAGCTATAATATGGCCAACGATACGTGATATTGCATAATACCTATCAGCATCCGTGCAGTTTGCATTCATGCTATCCGCAACTTCAGTAATATATCGCGCCCCTGCAAAGCTATGGTCTATCTGTCCTCTTGCAACTTTCTTCTTTCCGGTGATGTACAGGTTAAATGCTTCGCTCAGTTTCCCTGCATCATGAAGAAGACCACTCAGTCTACCGATATCCGATGCTGAAAAATCCTCCGCAAATTTCGATGCTATTTCAGCTGTTTCTCTGCAATGATCTTCGGTTGTTTGTATACGTTCGTCTTTTATGTGTGCGATATTCATATAAACTCGTGTCCCCTTTACTCTGAAAGAATGAATCTTTTTTAACTAATACCTCACCCTCATCCTGTACTTTTCCGCTTCCACATATCCCACCGGTATGC
>JABUTA010000230.1 GCA_021443845.1 Parasporobacterium sp. | reverse complement strand
AAAAAACCTGATGTTTTACGGAGGATCTGAAGTTATGGGGGCTTAAGATCTGCTGAAATACAGATACAGGAGGGGGAACCATGTTTACAGAATTTGACGGGCATTTGTTTCATGAGGGTACACTTTACGATGTTTACAAGAAAATGGGCGCTCATCCCTGTGAGGAAGAGGGCGTAAGGGGCGTAAGATTCACTCTATGGGCCGAGCATGCAAAGTCAGTGGATGTTGTTATATTCGGTGTTACCACTGCAGCCATGAAGAGAGGAAACGGTGCCGTGTGGGAGGCTTTTGTTCCGGGCATCGAAAAGGGAGCAATCTACAAATACAGACTGATCGATTCCGACGGCAAAGAACGCTGGAAGGCTGACCCGTATGCATTCTACTCACAGTTAAGACCTGACAATGCATCGGTTGTATGGGGGCTTAACGATTTCGAATGGACCGATGAGGAATTTATCAGAAGCAACCGTACGGAATGTATCGGCGAGCCGGATATAAAGTATGAAGAGTACCGGGAAGAGGTTGAAAAATCCCCTGATGAGATAAAGGCTGAAGAAGCAGCCCTTCTTGAGGAAGCAAAGAAGAAGGCTGAAAAACTCAGAACAAAGAATGCTAAGGAAGAAGCTCTTAAGAATATCCCTGAAGTGGCAAAGACTAAGATTGTTACCAGGAGACATTACTTCAAGACCCCCAGCCAGCTGTCTGCAGAGGCTTCAAGAGCTAAGCCCATGTCAATATATGAGGTCCATCTGGGTTCCTGGAAAAAGGATTTCCGGCTGAACAGCAACGGCTTCATTAACTACAGAAGACTGGCTGATGAGCTGTCTGAGTACGTTACATACATGGGTTATACCCATGTAGAAGTAATGGGTATCTGTGAATATCCTTTTGACGGTTCCTGGGGATATCAGGTTACCGGTTATTTCTCACCCAGCAGCCGTCACGGGGAGCCGGAGGATCTGAAGTATTTCATCAACAAGATGCACAGCTGCGGCATCGGTGTCATCATTGACTGGGTACCGGCTCATTTCCCGAAGGATGCCTTCGGCCTGGAGCATTTTGACGGTACTGCAATGTACGAATCCTCCGATCCTTTACTGGCTGAGTACCCTGAATGGGGCACCATGGCCTTTGACCACAGCAAGCCGGAGGTAAGAAACTTCCTTATTTCCAGTGCTTTTTACTGGATCCGTGAATTCCATGCAGATGCTCTGAGAGTTGATGCTGTGGCGGCCATGCTGTACACCAATTTCAGCCGTGCCCAGTGGAGACCTAACAAATACGGCGGCACAAGGAACCTGGAAAGTGTTGCTTTCCTCCAGCAGCTGAACCGGGAAATCGTTGACAGGACCGGCGCATTCCTTATTGCGGAGGATTCTTCTGAAGAACAGGGTATTACAAAGTCTGTTTATGAAGGGGGCATCGGCTTCATGTACAAGTGGAACATGGGCTGGATGAATGATACTCTCAGATATTTCAAGAAGGAGCCTGTTTACAGAAAATATCATTTCCATGAGATCACTCATACGGTGGATTATGTATTTACCGAGTATTTCGTAAACGTTCTGTCCCATGATGAGGTAGTACATCTTAAGAAATCCATGTTCGGGAAGATGCCGGGCATTCAGGGGGACCAGCTCAGCGGACTCAAGTCTTTATATACCTATCAGTTCACTCATCCCGGCAAGAAGCTTCTGTTCATGGGACAGGAATTTGCCCAGGAAAGGGAATGGGACGAGAACCGGGAGATCGACTGGTTCCTGGCAAGTGACCAGTGGCACAGGGATGTTATGATGACTGTGAGAAATCTGCTCCATATATACAAAGAGAACAGGGTTCTTTACGATGATTCCGAAAAGGATAAGATTTTTGAGTGGGTCAACAGCGCTGATTACCAGAGGGGTATTCTTGCTTATATAAGAAAGAATCCGGATAATTATGATGATGCTCTTCTTGTGGTTATCAATACTACTCCTGTACAGTATTCCGGCTACAGCTGCGGTGCTCCTAAGGCAGGAATGTACCAGAGAATCTTCAGTACCTATGATACTACTCCGGGAACCGAAAACATCGGAAGCGAGCAGGCTCCGCCCCTTATTGCCAAGAGAAGCAAATGTGACGGCTTCAATTACAGGCTGACCTATGATCTGAGACCTAATGAGGCTATTATTGTAAGGTTTCCTGTGAAGAAATAATTTTGTTTCTGACGGACACAGACTGTTAACAATTCGGTATTAGGATACTTTATATGTATTGCTTTTATTCAGCAGGCTGCTGATGCATGCAGCCTGCTGAGTTGTTTTTTGCAGATGACTGCACCTATGACACATATGCATCTGAAAGACAAGAATGAATGTGACGATACCATCGGAAATACATATATCTGGTATGCCTATGGATGACTGCGCCTGTAAATCATAGGCTGATGATACATGATTACAGCGGCACGGGTATATTCGCAGTAAACTCCTGATGAGTTTACTGCTCAGTT
>JABUTA010000022.1 GCA_021443845.1 Parasporobacterium sp. | reverse complement strand
ATTAAGCAGTGAAAGTTAATTATTGACAAATGGTGGGGGTTGCGGTAAAATTTTCCCACGATATATTAAACATAAATGGGAGGGAGAAAAATGCGTACTAAATCCATAAAAAAAATTCTTGTTACTATTCTCGCGATTGCGATTGCTTTCGCATTTACAGCTTGCGGATCGGGAACTTCTGAAGGCGGTTCAAGTAGTTCACCAAAATCGCCAGCGGTAACGGCGGATAATTTGAATATTGAGGATTTCGATTGGAAAGTTGAAAAAGCCGCTATAAATGGTCAGAAATGCTATGCGTTAAAAATTACCAATAACTCTAAATATGACCTGTACGGTATTCAAATCGATTATTGCCCAAAGGATAAAGAAAGCAAAGAACTGTCAACATTTGATGGCTTTATGAAGGACCACTCTGACTTTATTGACGAAGGTCAGACAACGGCAGAAGTTATGCTTAGAGGTTTCAAGGAGGATTACGTGCCAATCGGCAGCACTTCCGCGAATGCACCTCTTACAATTGGAATTGGAGAGCTCTCATGGTACGACATTCCTTCAGATGAACAGTTTGAACTAATGAAGCCAGAAGAACTGATGATAGGCATCGTAAACAAGGATGTTCTTTATATAGCATACTATGAGTTTGAAAGTGAAAGCTGGATTATCGATGACAGTACAAGAGAAGTAAACAATTGGCCAGATTCAGAACTTGCATCGTCAATCCCTAAACCGGAGAGTTCATTCTTAATAGCTGACGAGTATGAGAGCATCGACTCAATGAGCGCAGATGTGTATGGAACCGGCAAGGATGGTTATGATGCATATGTAAATCAGGCCAAGGAAGCTGGATTTAAAGACGACGATAGCAGTGATACATATTTTTCTGGTGAAAGAGAAGATGGAAGCGAAATAACAGTTGACTATGATGAAACAACAGATTCGTATCACATATCGGCTGACGGGGCAGATGAATAACAAACGAAACAAATAGGTGTTTTAGGGGGATCAGATAATATCTGGTCTCCTTTTATTTGGAGAATATCATGGGATACATAAAGGGGATAACAATTGAAATAGATGGTGAGACTAGAGGTCTTGACGCAGCCCTTAAGAAGATAAACTCAAGCACAAAGAGTCTTCAGGGCGAACTTAGAAGGGTAGAGAATCTCTTAAAGCTGAATCCCGGAAGCTTAGATCTGGTAAGGCAGAAACAGGAACTTCTTAAAAAGTCCATTTCCGAAACGAAGACAAAGCTCGATGCACTTCGCCAGGCACAGAAGAAAATGGACGCTGAGGGCCTTGATGAGACAAACGCCGACTACAGAAGAGTGCAGCGTGAAATCCAGGAGACAGCCTCAAAGCTAAAAAACCTTACAGCAGAGCAGACCAGATTCAATATACAGGCAAGTAAAGTGGGAAGGCTTACAAGCACGCTTTCTGCAGTAGGCTCTAAAATCTCAGCAGCAGGTCAGAAGCTGAAGACGGCAACTATGGCAGCAGGGCTTCTTGGAGGCGCAGCAGTAACTGTTGGTAAGGAGTTTGATGAGTCCATGAGTAAGGTTCAGGCGGTGTCCGGCGCAACGGGTAAGGACTTTGATGCGTTAAGAGCAAAGGCCCGAGAGATGGGCGCCAAGACTAAGTTTTCTGCATCTGAGGCGGCAGAGGCTATGAACTACATGGCAATGGCCGGCTGGAAAACAAACCAGATGCTAGAAGGCGTAGAAGGCATCATGAGCCTTGCTGCAGCATCAGGAGAGGACCTTGCAACAACATCGGATATAGTAACTGATGCACTTACCGCAATGGGCTATGCTGCAGAAGACTCAGGAAGACTTGCAGACGTAATGGCCGCAGCATCATCAAATGCTAATACCAACGTAGGCATGATGGGTGAAACCTTTAAGTATGCTGCAGCAGTTGCAGGAGCCATGAACTATTCAATGGAGGACGTGGCTCTTGCAACAGGCCTTATGGCAAATGCCGGAATAAAGGCAAGCCAGGCAGGTACGTCGTTAAGGTCAGTCATTTCAAGAATGGCAGCACCTACAAAGGATGTTACCGGTGCAATGGAGCAGCTTGGCGTGAACATAGAAAACGCCGACGGAACAACAAGGCCATTTAGAGACGTAATGGTGGACCTTAGAAACAAGATGGCGGGCCTTACGGATGTTGAAAAGACTCAGATAGCAAACAGCATAGCAGGCAAAAACGCCATGTCAGGCTTTCTGGCAATAATAAATGCATCGGATCAGGACTTCAACAAGCTCGCCTCCGCCATAGATAACTCAGATGGTGCGGCAGAGAAGATGGCAAACACCATGATTAACAACTTCGGAGGCCAGCTTACCATATTGAAGTCTGCACTGCAGGAGCTTGCCATAGGAGTATCCGATACGTTAACCCCGGCGGTGAGAGTGCTTACTTCAGTTATCCAGGGGATAGTTAACTGGTTCAATAGCCTAACAGATAAGCAGAAGCAGGTTGCAGTATCCCTTGCAGCCTTTGCAGCTGCCATAGGCCCGGTGCTTGTTGCCGTAGGAGGCCTCTTTACTCTTTCAAAGAACATGGTAAGTGCCTATGGCGAGATGGTAGTTGCATTTGGAAAGGTTAAGAAGGTAGCAGGCCCTGCAGTAAACGCAATGAACGCGTACAGGACGTCTGTAAAAGCAGCAACTGCAGCATCAAGAACCGAGCAGGCAGTAGTTAAAACGAACACGGCACTTTACGGCGCAAACGCTGCAGGCATATATAAGACAACTACGGCTAAGGGAATAGGAGCTACTGCAACCAGGGTATATACAAAGGCGCAGATTGCACTTAACAGAGTTTTAGCTCTTGGCCCATGGAAACTTCTTGCCATAGGAATCGGCATTGCAGCAGCGGCCCTTGCTATATTTTGCGCATCAAACGAAGACGCAAGGGGAAAGATAGCAGATACGTTTACGGCCATAAAGGACAAGGCAGTAGCGGCCTTTTCAAAGCTTCCTGAAATCTTTTCAGCAGTAACGTCTGCCATATCTGCGGTGCTTCCTCAGATAGCAAAGGCAGCAGCAGAGGCTGTTCCAAAGATAGCACAGGCACTGGAGTACGGCATGCCTCAGATGCTGCAGGCAGGAGTTAACACCATTCTAGCAGTAATAAATGGTGTATCTGAGGCGCTTCCTGGCCTTACCAGCTCAGGAGTAAAGATTCTTCTTAGCGTCATAAACGGAATAACGGCAGCGCTTCCAAGGCTCATGGCAGTTCTTCCAAGCATCATAACTACGTTTGTTACAGGGCTTATGGAAAACCTTCCTAGGATAATTACATCAGCCGTGCAGCTTGTGCTAGCCCTGGTTAACGGAATTACTCAAAACATTAACCTTATAGTCAAGGCTGCAGTGCTTCTAATAGGTGCTCTCATAAAGGGGCTCATAAAGTCCATACCGGTTCTTATTAAGGCGGTACCAAAGATAATACGGGCCCTAGCAAAAGCGATCGTAACCCTTGGAAAGAGCCTTGCCAGTGCGGGAATCACCATAATGAAAAGCTTCCTGTCAGGTATAAAGACATACGCTCCAACAGTAATCTCAAGGGCAGTATCGGCAGTAAGCAGCATCCCGTCAAAGATTAAGTCAGGACTTGGCTCCCTTGCATCTATCGGATCAGACCTTATTTCAGGCCTTTGGAGCGGAATGTCCGACAAGGTAGGCTGGCTTAAAGGGCAGATTTCAGGCTTTGTAGGTAACGTTAAATCCTGGCTTAAGAAGTTCTTCAAGATTGGTTCTCCGTCCCGCCTTATGGCAGATGAGGTTGGAAAGTTCATACCGTCCGGTATCGCAATGGGTATTAAGGACAATATGGACGTACTTAGAAAAGCAGCAAAAGGCATGACGGAGGCGTCATTAGACAGCATAACCGTTCCTGCAAGGATTCCATCTGCAGGCTCATCCGCAGAGCCTATAAACTACAGCATGCTTGCAGAGGCCATGAAGAGCGCTCTTAAAGGCGTGGAAGTTTCCTCAACACTTCAGGTAGATGGAAAAGAGGTTGCAAAAACCACAGCGCCTTTCATGCAGGGAGAGCTTAACAGCATAGCGAAAAAAGCGAACAGGCGCCTTGGCTACGTATAAGGAGGAGACATGGCTAAAGAAAGAACAGACTTAAAAAACGAGGCTGTAAAGATAGACGGCTCATACATAGAAGACCTTATCCCAGGCTACACAACCCTTAAAACCTACGGAAGGGAGTCTCTTACCCTTGAGTGCGAAACGTACGCAGTAGGAAATAGCGATGGGGAGAGGGTTAAGAAAGTAAGATACCCGGCAAGAACCATAACTGTAGAGTTTCTGCTTACGGCCGGTGACATAAGCCAGATGAGAGAAAAGCTAAACCATCTTGCAAATATCCTCTCAAGAGATGAGGCTGACTTTGTATTTAATGATGAGGCGGACAAGTTCTTTGCGGGAATCCCAATCATGGAGGAAAGCTTTGAGAAGGGAAGAGGCTGGGTAAACGGAAAATGGCAGGTATACTGCGCAGATCCCTTTAAGTATTCCACCGCAGTCTACACAGCAGTTCCGGTAAGCGTGGGCGATAGCAGCGCAGAGTTTGCCATAAACTATAACGGCACGTATCCATCAAAGCCTCTTCTCGTTGCAGAGTTTGCCGGGGCAAGCGAAGGCGGTGACTACTCAGAGGATGGCGACTGCGGATACGTAGCATTCATAGATGATGAGGAGAACATTATCCAGCTTGGAAACCCCGATGCCATAGACATAGAAGAATTCGACTTTGCCAATCAGCTTATAAACAGGCAGTTCACCTCGCTAGACGGCTGGCAGCAAAGCGGTGGTAAGGTCTACGGAAACAAGGCGGTAACAGGCTCCATGTCAGTAGCAAGTATCTCAGATGCTAACTGGAAGAAGGGCAAAGGCCAAAGCATTAAGTTTGCAAAGCCTTCTTACGGATCCGCTAGCAAGTGGCACGGCCCCATACTTTGGAAGGCTACAGAGGGCGCTATTAATTTTGAACTTTCAGTAGTTCACCGTCTTTGCGTAGATAAGGTTAGCCAGATAGGAACATTCGAATGCAGCGCATATAACGTGTCAGGCAGCACCTACAAGATGATAGCCGGAATTGTAATAGAAAAGACTGCATCCGGCACAAGCGGCAAGGTCAAATACATAGTGGGAGATAAGGTCATAGCCACAGCGAACATAGACCTTTCCTACTACAACACCAACTTCGGTTACTGCAATAAGACGGCGGTGTATAAGACCCAGTACTACAACAAGGATAAGAAGAAGTGGCAGGATAAGAAGATAAAGAAGTCCAAGGCCAGACAGGTAGTATCCGGCTACAGGTACACCCAGTCGAACTTAAACACCAGCATCAGAAAAGACGGCAGCGTGTTCACGTTCAAGGTGGGAAACCTGGCAGAAAAAAAATACACGGATGCAGAGCTAACTAACGCAGTAGCCCATAATGTATCATTTCACTTCGGCCAGAATGCATCAAAGCCGGCCCTGCATACAAACGCAGTAAACAGAGTGAGATTTACGAGAAATCCAAGTGGTAAGTTTTACGACATACCAAACGTATTTACTTCTGGAGACATAGTAGAGGCTGACTGCTATGATGCAACCGTCTACATAAAGAACGCAAACACGGAAGACGGACACTTCGCTCCCCAGTACGGCGCCCTTGGAAACAGCTGGGAAGACTTTAAGCTTCAAAAGGGGATAAACAATATATCGGCGGTATGGAGCGACTGGGTAAACCCGGAATATAAACCGCAGCTTAAGATTTTATATAACGAGGTTTTCATATGATCATCTATTTTGCAGACAGAAATCTTGATGTTACAGGCCTTGCATCAACGAATCTTCCTGGGGGATTTCGCATAACGGATGACCTTACAACAGAGGAGATTGACTCAGGGGTTAACGTTTTCACCTGCAGGATTAGCTATAACGACTGCAGCAGGGCAGAGCTTGAAGAAGCAGTATCTGCCGGCAGGTTCATACTTAAGTCCGGAGGAAGCGCCTTCAGTGAAAAGGAAAACAGCTACGACAGCCTGTATCAGATCATAGAGACAGAGTTTGATACCCAGTCCCAGGAGCTTTACGTATATGCAGAAGACGCAGGCCTAGAGCTTATAAACAAGGTGGTATCAGGGATGACACTGAAAGATAAAACCCTGCTGCAGATGCTGCGGACCTTTCTTCCTGCAGGATGGACAGTAAACCTTGTAGGAACGCCTACGGGAACTAAGTCATACACATGGGATGGTGAGAGCACGGCAACGGAGCGCATTAACTCGGTAGTTAATCTATTTGGCTGCGAGGCGTACTACTCCTTTGAGATAGAGCGTTTTAAGATAACGGCAAAAGTGATAAACGTAGTTCCAAAGAGGGGAAGTCAGGTAGCGGCCGCGCAGCTGCGTCTTAATCTGGACATAGATAGGATAGTTACCAAGACAAGCATATCGGACATGGCCACGGCCTTTGCAGTAACAGGTGGAACGCCGGAAGGAAAAAACGTCCCCATAAACCTAAAGGGCTACTCATATAACTATACGGATCCCCAGACAGGGGACGTGTATGCGGTAGATAAGACTACAGGCCAGATGCGAAACACAAGCGCAATGAAACGCTGGTCAAGCGCCATAGATGCAGACGGCCTAATACTTAAGAGATACTCCTACAACACTACTAATAAGGCGGTCCTTGCAGGCCAGGCAAGAGCAGAGCTTCAAAAATGCAGCAGGGAAGCTGTGGAGTATGAAGTGGACTTTGTTAGGCTTCCTGAAGGCGTTCAGGTGGGAGACAGGATAAACATAATAGACGAGGCTGGAAAGCTGTACCTAGAAGCCCGGCTTCTTAAGATAGAAACCTCTGTCACTGGCGCCTCCCAGGTTGCAACTATTGGCGAGTACGTACTTAAGGACTCAGGCATATCCGGCAGTGTCGCAGCCATAGCAAGGGAGTTTTCTGAGCGTGTTAAGAACGGAATTGACGGAACAACCCTGTCGGTTACATCAAGCGGCGGGAACGTATTTCATAACGCGCCAATAGAAACAACCCTTATTGCTACGGTGTTCTTTGGGGAAAGGGCCATAACGGATCAGGAGGAGCTTGAGGAAGTTTACGGTGAAGGTGCTGCCATCCGGTGGTATGACTCAGAAGAAGCACTTATAGGCACAGGTTTTACCATCCAGGTTTCAAGCGGCAACCTAGTTGAAAGTTATAAAGCGAGGCTGGAGACATGACAGTAAGAGCAGAGCAGGAGCTGACATTAAGCCGGGTAGATGATGGTGAGGATGCAACCGTTCTTCACATCGATTCTACAAGAGGCGTAGTGTTTAAGAATAACGAAGTTTCAACAGTGCTTAACGTAACCATAAGAAAAGGGGCAAAAGCCATAACGGATATTAACAGCCTGCGCTCTGAGTACGGAAGCGGTGCATATCTTCAGTGGTGGTACCAGCGTCTTGACGATGAGCGGTTTGGAAAGATTTCTGCTGGTGACAGCAGATTATCTAGAGATGGTTTTTCTCTTACGCTAGGCCCTGATGATGTAGATACAAAAGTTGTATTTTTATGTGAGTTAAATGTTTAGGAGGAATAAACATGGCAGTTAAATCAGCAGATCAGGTAACCATACTTGATATTACCGATTCGTATTCGGTTAACCTTACAGCAAGCAGCTTCACACTGTCCGGAGACGTTAATGGAAGACCGCTTTCATCTACGACTCTTCAGACAAGCGTTCAGGCCTACAGAGGCACACAGGTGCTTACGGCAGATGAGGTGAGCATAGGAAACATAACTACGATTACTGGGGTAACGACGTCAAAGGCAGGACTTAACATAACCCTTACGGTAGGTACTACATGCACGGGAGGAGTGTTATCCGTTCCGGTAACCGTAGACGGTGACGTGACGTTCACCCTTAAGATATCCATCGCCATATCCAAGACAGGGGCTACCGGTGCCAAAGGCGATACGGGAAGTGCAGGGCCTCAGGGCGAGCGAGGAGAAACGGGGCCTACGGGACCTGCAGGAGCGGCAGGAGAAGATGCCATAACCCTTGCCATAACAAGCGATAACGGCACCATTTTCAAGAACTCATCAGGAAACACCACCTTAACTGCGCACGTATATAAAGGGGGAGTAGAGCAGACCATATCTTCTGCAGGAGTAGTGACAGGCCTTGGTACGGTTAAGTGGTATAAAGACGGGGGAACGACTCCAGTAGCATCAGCAAACTCCATAACAGTTCAGGCATCAACAGTAGATAGCAAAGCTGTATATACATGCCAGCTTGAGGGATAAGGAGGGATAGGTATGGCAGTAAAAGCCAGCGCAAGCGTAACACTTACAAGGCTAACCGAGGTGGAAGCGGTAACGCCATACTACATTCTGCAGTCTTCTACATCGGCAAGGCCGGAAAAGCCTACTACAAATCCGCCGCCAATTCCTTGGAGCAGGGTAGAGCCTTCATATGAGGGGGATATAACAAGAACCCTTTACATGACTTTTCTAAACGAGCTTACAGACGGCTCATTTCAGTATACGGATGTGTCGGTATCCTCATCATATGAGGCTGCTAAAGATGCATACGCAAGGGCAGAAGACGGAAGGAAAGTTGCAGAAAACTACATCCATACAGATACCGGAACTAATGGCCTTGTAGTAAACAATAACGAGGACGTTGGCGAGGGGTACGATGTGCAGCTTATAGCAAGCGGGGCCGACACCGGCATGAACATCAGAAAAGACAGCGAGGTTTTAGCGCACTTTGGCGAAAGCCTTGTAGAACTTGGTAAGAACTCAACGAAGAGTCAGGTTCAGATGTGCGGCGGCAAGGCAGGCGTTTCTACAAGGTACGGTGATCTGGTAGATATAGGCTCCTATGACTCTGTGCTGGATTCTGCTGTAAAGATAAGATTCTATGAGGATGTGTTTAGACAGAAAGTGGGCCCTTTAGATAAAGACGTCAAATACTATAACTTTACGTACTTTGACTCTGAGTCAGGCCACGCGATGGGATGGTATCTTGTTGATTACGTGGCAGAAACAGAGACGGAAGTAAACATATTCCAATACGGCGTACTGGTTAAAACAACAGACCTTCATGACGGCTGCAGCACAGTGCAGATTGCATACTACAGAGCAAGCCACATAAAGCTCTTTAACACTGATACGGTAATGCCGTCTAGAAAGCTTGAGCTTGAGCTTGCAGAAAACAGCGTGACGGAAAACGACTTCGCTAACATTACCATAGAAAGAAACAGGCAGGAGCTGGAAAGCGGCGACTACATCGAGCACAGCATAATAAACGCAAGGACGGCCCATGACGTATACGACGGCCAGACAATGGTTAGATACGGTGAGGCAAGCATCGAGCTATACGACGAGGAGGTAAGCATCTTTGCTACAGGCGGCATATATATTAACGGCTCAGAGCTTCTAGACATATGCCATCCCGTTGGAGAGATATTCCTAACTGTTGATGGGGACTTTAATCCCAACTACGAGTGGGGCGGAACGTGGGTAAAGCTCACGGCAGATGCCTATTTCAAGATAGTAAAGACCGGAGGCGGCTCTCTTGGCGGCACAAGTTCTGCTCATAAGATTCCGCTGTCGTCTGCACCTGCTCACTCTCATTATCCTACGGGAGGAAGCACCAGGGACTTCATTACCGGGCCTAAAGACGTAACGGTAGGTGAGCACAAAGTTGCAAGCGGCACCAATACGACTTACAACTACATCTACACTGGTAAGACCACAGATGACTGGGATTCAAGTAATGGCACGGACTCCAAGGGCGGAGGTAATGCCTACTACCCATACTACTACGGAGTATATGCCTGGAAGCGTACCGAGTAGAAAGGCAAAAATGTGAAATTGAAAAAGTGATGATATAAAGGGATGTTTACCATGGCGCAATGCGTCTTTTTTTATTGCTGAAAGGGGGAGTATGTATGTTGTTTGTTACAACAGTGAGCTTTCTTACAGCTTTCATTATAGTATTCGCACTTGGGAAGATATATCAGTGGAAGCTGGCAAAAAAAGCGAGAAAGGGAACGTTAACGAAAGAGGAGTGGAAGGACTATAACGGTCCTTCTGATTTTTAATGGAGGTACACTATGCGTAAGGAAACAATGAAGGCGTGGCTTTATGCTGCGGCAGAAATGATCGTTATTGTTAATGCCGTTCTTGCGGCCAAGGGGATGGCGCCTCTTCCATTTGACAAGGCAGAGCTTATTGAGTGGGGCTCATACGTCCTGGGCTTCATAGGCTTTGTGCATGCCTGCTGGAAGAACCATAACTGGACACCTGCAGCACAGAAGGCTCAGGAAATTCTTAAAGGCTTTAAGGAAGACGGCTTTGGAGGTGAAGAGGATGCTTAGCAAGAAGGAAAGAAAGACGTACTTTGAGTATCTTGGCCTGGGTGAATATACGGAGGAAAACATCCTGAACGTGCAGAAGAAGTACTTTACTAGAAAAGAAGACCAGGATGGTAAGTATGGTCCTGACACGGATAAGTTAGTAGTAAATCTCTTCCGGGTTAAAAGACATGCACCACACTTTTCCGTTGAGGAGTTTAAGTGCCACTGCGGCGGTAAGTACTGCACAGGATATCCTGAGTACTTATCTGTGAAGCTTCTTAAAAACCTTGAAAGCGTCAGAGTGAAGTTTGGCGTAACTCAGGTAACCTCCGGCATGAGATGTAAGACGTGGAACGCAAAACAAACTGGATCCGTAAGCGGCTCAAGGCACACCAAGGGAAAGGCCGCAGATATCGCAGGCGCCTTTACTAGATCTAATGGCCAGAGAGATAAGGTGAAGTCGTTTTGGTATACGCTTTCCGGAAGTAACTACTGCTACCACGGAACGGCGAATATGGGAACGGCAGTCCACTGCGATGTAAAGTAGGTGATACCATGGAAGTAATTCTTGACGTGGCAATTAAGGCCGTAGTGACTACAGCTGCAGGTGGAATCGTTACGGCTGTGGTATTTCTCATTAAGAACTTAATAGCTAAAGAAAGGGTCATGGCATCTGCTGTAAAGGCACTTGCTCATGACTCCTTCTACAGGCAGTGCAGGTATCTTCTTGCAAAGGATTACATCACAAAGGATGAACTTGAGAACCTGAACTACCTTCACGGCGCATATACTTCTTTAGGTATGAACGGTACCGGCGAAGAGCTTTATAGGCGGTGTTTGGAAAAAGAACTTAAATAATTTGGCGGTGGCTTCGACTGCCGCTATTTTTTTTTTATTTTTTTTTCTTACAAATGTCATATTTTACGTCCTCCCGTGGCTATTACATGTGGGGATAAGACGATACAGCCCTGCAGAAAGTGAGGAACAAGGATATGAGACACACCATCAAGTTATGTGTTTCCAGAAGACCCGGAAGCGGAACTATATCCTGCCGCAGCATCATGGTAAGGGAAAAACTCATGAGACTTCTCTTCGGAAAGTTAAGTCGGGTCACCGTTATTGTGCCGGGAGGCAGCGTAGAGGAAATTGCAATATGCAAAGTAGGAAAGGAAGGTGATGAGGATGATCAGGGATGTTAGCCCAATCGAAGAGCTGGCCAGAGCCCATGAGCAGATGGCAGTAGCTCTCAGAAAAGTTATTGAACTTGGCATAACCGTACCAAAGGAGGAGCCTGAACCAGAGAGCGAGACGCAGGTAAGCCTTGAGGAAGTAAGAGGAGTTCTTGCCGAAAAGTCCAGAGACGGCTTCACGAAGGAAGTACGGGAAATCATCGAAAGACACGGCGGCCAGCGCTTAAGCGATATACCGCAGAGCTGCTACGGCAACGTCTTAAGAGAAGCGGAGGTGCTGGGAAATGGCTAAACACGCAGTATTATCAGCATCAGGCTCGCACAGATGGCTTAACTGCCTTCCGTCAGCAAGACTTGAGCTTGAGTACGAAGACAAGGAGACGGAGGCAGCCAGGGAGGGAACGGCAGCTCACGCACTCTGCGAACACAAGCTTAAGAAGGCTCTGAAGCAGAGAAGCAGGCGCCCTGTGTCTGAGTATGATACGGACGAGATGGAAGAGTGCACCGACGCATATGTGCAGTTTGTCCTGGAGCAGTATGAGAAGGCAAAGGAAAGCTGCAGCGACTCGGTAATACTCATCGAGCAGCATCTTGACTTCTCATGCTATGTGCCAGAAGGCTTCGGTACAGGAGACTGCATCATAATCTCGGATAGCACGCTCCACATCGTTGACTTCAAGTATGGCCAGGGCGTTCTGGTAGAGGCGGAGGAAAACCCTCAGATGAAGCTTTACGCTCTCGGCGCACTTGAAATCTACGACTCGCTCTATGACATCAGCTCGGTATCGATGACCATATTCCAGCCTAGAAGAGAAAACGTAAGCACCTGGACCTTAGGAAGAGACGAGCTTCTCAGCTGGGCTAGGGATGAGCTTAAACCGAAGGCTGATATGGCCTACAGAGGAGAAGGTGAGTATGTCCCAGGCGAGTGGTGCACCTTCTGCAAGGCAGCGGTAAAGTGCAGAGCAAGAGCAGAGGAGAAGATGAGCCTTGCCCAGAAGGAGCTCAGACTTCCGCCGCTTCTTACCGACACGGAGATAGAAGAGATTCTGGCCGTGCTGCCTGATCTGACGAAGTGGGCAGGTGAAATCATAGCATATGCTACAGACGCAGCGTTAAACCATGGTAAGCAGTGGTCAGGCTTCAAGGTAGTAGAGGGAAGGTCCGTGCGCAGGTATAAGGACCCCGATGCAGTAGCCAAGGCAGCTATTGCAGCAGGATATAAGGACATATACCGCCAGAGTCTTATCCCTATGACCGAGATGCAGAAACTCATGGGAAAGGCTGAGTTTGATGAGGTTCTCGGCGGCCTCATAGAAAAACCACCGGGAAAGCCTACTCTTGTACCTATGTCAGATAAGAGAAGGCCAATAAACGTAATAGACGCAACAAACGAATTTGAAGAAATCAAGGAGGACTAAGTTATGGCAACTAGCAGAAGAACGCAGGTTATTACCGGCATGAACACAAGACTCTCATACGCACACGTGTGGGAACCAGTATCAGTTAACGGTGGAGCAGAGAAATACTCAGTATCTGTCCTGATTCCAAAGGACGATAAGGAGACAATCGAAGCAGTTGAGAAGGCTATCGACGCAGCAATCGAGGAGGGTATCTCCAAGTTCGGTGGAAAGAAGCCAAACAAGGCTGCTATCAAGATTCCTCTCAGAGACGGCGACATCGAAAGAGACGATGAGGCGTATAAGAACCACTACTTCCTTAACGCCAACTCAACGTCTGCTCCTCAGATCGTGGATAAAGCAGTAAAACCTATCCTGGATAGAGGAGAAGTATACTCCGGCTGCTATGCAAGAGTATCTCTGAACTTCTATGCCTTTAACTCAAACGGCAACAGAGGCATAGCATGCGGCCTTGGCAACATCCAGAAGATCAAGGATGGCGAGCCTCTTGGCGGAAGACCTACTGCTGCAGATGACTTCTCATCAGTAGAAGACGAGGACTTCCTGGAATAGGATGCAGCCTAACCGGCATTACGGGCGGTGGAGATATTCTGCCGCCCTTACATATAGGAGGAAAACCGTGAGAACATTAGAAATAGACATCGAAACGTACAGCAGCGTGAACCTGTCAAAGGGCGGCGTGTACAGATACGCAGAAAGCGAGGACTTCGAGATATTGCTGTTTGGATATTCAGTAGATGGCGGTGAGGTGAGGGTAGTAGATATGGCCTGCGGCGAGAAGGTGCCGGAGGATGTCATGAAGGCTATTACCGATGACAGCGTCACTAAGTGGGCCTTTAACAGCCAGTTCGAGCGTGTGTGCCTGTCTAGGTGGCTTGGGGTAGACCTTAAGCCGGACTCCTGGAAGTGCAGCATGGTGTGGTCTGCATATCTTGGCCTTCCCTTATCTCTGGAAGGAGTAGGTGCGGTCCTAGGCCTTGAGAAGCAGAAACTTACAGAAGGAAAGAGCCTCATAAGATACTTCTGCTCACCATGTAAGCCCACTAAGGCTAACGGCGGCAGAACCAGAAACCTGCCTGAGCACGACATGCAGAAGTGGGAGAACTTTAAGGCGTATAACATAAGAGACGTTGAGACAGAGATGCAGATACAGGAAAGGCTCGCTCGCTACACTGTGCCGGAGACCGTGTGGGATGAATACCACCTTGATCAGGAAATAAACGATAGAGGCATTCTGGTAGACATGGATTTTGTTAAAAGGGCTATTGAAACAGAACGCATAACGAGGGATGCCATCATGGAAAGGCTGAGAGCGCTTACGGGACTTGAAAACCCTAACAGCGTTATTCAGATGAGAGAGTGGCTCTCAGATAGGGGAGTAGAGACTGACAGCTTAGATAAGAAGACGGTGGCAGCCCTCATAGGCACTGTGCCCGAAGATGCAGAAGAAGTTCTCCGCTGCAGGCAGAAGCTTTCCAAGTCCTCCGTTAAGAAGTATGCAGCAATGGAAAACGCCGTATGTTCTGATGGAAGGCTTAGAGGCTGCTTTATGTTTTATGGCGCTAACAGGACAGGCCGGTTTGCCGGAAGACTTGTGCAGCTTCAGAACCTGCCTCAAAACCACATGGCAGATCTGGCAGAGGCGAGAAGCATTGTAAGGGCAGGTAATACCGAGGCAGTAGAGCTTCTCTACGATGATATACCGGACACACTCTCTCAGCTTATCCGGACTTCCTTCATCCCGGCCTATGGTAAGAAGTTCTACGTTGCTGACTTTTCTGCCATAGAGGCTAGAGTCATAGCATGGCTTGCAGGGGAAGGATGGAGGCTTGATGTGTTCGAAAAGGGTGGCGACATTTACTGCGCATCGGCAAGCCAGATGTTTAAGGTACCGGTAGAAAAGCATGGCGTGAACGGACATCTCAGGCAGAAAGGCAAAATCGCAGAACTGGCCCTGGGATACGGCGGATCAGTCGGTGCACTTAAAGCGATGGGTGCTATAGACATGGGACTTGATGAGTCAGAGCTGCAGCCGCTTGTAGATGCCTGGAGAACGACAAACCCTAAGATAGTAAAGCTCTGGTGGGAAGTAGACGCTGCAGTAAAGAGGGTAGTAAAGGATAAGACGCCTCAGAGCGTAAGAGGCATAAGGTTCTTTTACGCAGGCGGCATGCTCTTCATCGGGCTTCCCTCCGGTAGAAACCTTACATATATAAAGCCTCGTATGGGGGAGAACGTTTTCGGCGGCGAGTCTGTGACGTATGAGGGAGTAGGCGCTACTAAGAAGTGGGAAAGGCTAGAGTCCTACGGTCCTAAGTTTGTAGAAAACATCGTCCAGGCCATAGCAAGAGATATCCTCATGCATGCCATGGGAAGCTTAAAGGAATGCAGCATCGTAGCCCATGTGCACGACGAGATAATAATCGAAGCAGGGCCAGAGGTGACTCTTGAGGAAATATGCGAGAAGATGGGAAGCACCCCAGCCTGGGCAAAGGGGCTTAAGCTTAGAGCCGACGGGTACGTTTGTGATTTTTATAAAAAAGATTAGTATAAATGTCCTATTTTGCCTCCTGCCACCGCTATATGGTAGGAGGTGATTTTTATGACTGAAAACAATAAGCTTTTGCCCGGCGATAAGTACATGCTGACCATAAAGGAAGCTAGCGAATACTTCAACATAGGCGTTAAGAAGATGAGAAGACTGGCAGAAGAACATACCGGCGATTTTTCCATATACAGCGGAAACAGGTATCTGATTATCCGGGTGAAGCTGGAGGAGTTCCTTCTTTCCACATCTGCGATATAAATCCTGTTCATTTGCCAAATAGTAGTTGATAAATACTGCACCTAGAGTGATGTATATAACAAAAGGAGGTGAAGAAGATGCGAGAATGTACTCCGCTTAACAAGAAGGTTTACTTAAATCCGCAGGAGGCGATAGAGCTGTACAGCCTGAGCGCAAGGAAGTTCTACCGCCTGATAAAGAAAGACCAGGTTTTTCTGGGAAGCTATAACAAAAGGAAGATAATAGTTAGAACGGCTTTTGAAGATTACCTTAAAGAGCCCGGCAACATGGAGGCACTTGCGAGGGAACTACCTAGTAGACCAGATTACGCTAGAAGAATGAAGGAGGGTATAAATGGCTAACTCAAGAAGAGACAAGAAGAACCGTATCCTCAGAAACAACGAGTCGGTTAGAAATGATGGAAGATACCAGTTCAAATACATGATTGGCGACAAGGCACACTTTGTCTATAGTTGGAGACTCGAACCAACAGATCCGCTGCCAAAGGGCAAAAGGCCATGCAAGTCTCTGCGTGAACTGGAGATGGACCTCGGCAGGGAAATGAACCAGCAGCTTGACTACATGGAAAGCCAGATAACAGTCTGCGAGCTTGTCGATAGGTACCTGAAGACGAAGACCGGTGTAAAGCCCAGCACAAAAACCGGCTATAAGACAGTTACAAATCTTCTGGCAAAGAAGGAATTCGGAAGAAGGATGATAAGAAATGTAAAAACGTCAGACGCTAAACTCTTTCTAATATCCCTGCAGCAGGATGATAAGAAGTCCTATAGCTCCATACATTCCATAAGAGGGGTTCTAAGACCTGCATTCCAGATGGCCGTTGACGACGACATACTGCTTAAGAACCCATTCGGCTTTGAGCTTGCATCCGTCCTGATAAACGACACCATCAGACGTGAAGCCGTGACGCCAAAGCAGATGAGGCAGTTCCTCAAGTTCATCAAAGACGACAATGTCTACTATAAATACTACGAAGTGGTAT
>JABUTA010000229.1 GCA_021443845.1 Parasporobacterium sp. | reverse complement strand
CCGCAGGAACACTTTTTTCTCAAACCCAAAATACTCAATGTCCCAAACAGCATCTTTTTCTCAAGCCGATCTTACACCACCTAAGCCAGACAGCATCCAGCATCCGTAGGAGTATGTTTTTCTCAAGCCAATCTCAGGCTCCCCTGACGGATGAGAAAAAATTATCGCTGCGGGAGTTTTTTCTCATTCATTTTCATTTTTCAAGAAAATACCCCTCCTACGGACTTTTTCAAGCTTCATCTGTGAGAAAAAAGGTGAGTTACTGATGTTTTGCCCTCTCACAGTCTGCAGGTACTGATGATATTGCCCACACCTCTGAACATACCGGTGTGGTATATCAGCCAGGCTGTTGATGTACATCGGAATCAGCGTGTGCATGACATGCGAATTGTGCGAACCGTCGCAATTCAGGGATGGTGAATCAGGCTGTGCGGGTGACGGATTCGGACCACCAGTCTGTAATCCGTCAGGGAGTCTGAGAAGAAAACTCATCAGGAGTTTTCTTCGAATACGACCGGCCTGCAGACAGACTGATGAAGCATTCCATGAATTACAGGTGCAGCACATCTGAGTATGTCACGCATATGCTGATTCCGATGCCATCCAACATCCTCGCAGATAATCAATCACACAAGCACGTTCAGATGCTCAGCCTCAATATCCTCAGTCCCCTGCAGCGAGCATCCTTTTTCCTTCGCATAAACTATATAATCGATAATCTCTTCAGTAATCCTCTCTCCCGGTGCCAGAATGGGAATCCCCGGCGGATAACACATGATAAACTCACCGCAGATCCTGCCCACAGTGTCCCTGACAGGAAGCAGTTCCTTCTCGCTGTAAAAGGCCTGCTGGGGAGAAACAATAACCTCCGGCTGGATGTAATCTCCGGAAATGCTGGGCAGTTCTTCCTTTTCGTAAAGGCGTTTGATATCTGCAAGGGCATTTACCAGTCTTTCAATATCCCTGATACGATCGCCTATGGAGATATAAGCCAGAATATTTCCTATGTCACCGAACTCTATCTGAATATCATATTCATCCCTGAGAAGATCATATACCTCAATACCCGTAAGTCCTATGCCCTGGGTATAAACAGACAGCTTTGTAACGTCATAATCATAAATGCTGCTGCCGTTTACCAGTTCCTTGCCGTAAGCATAATATCCGCCTATGGCATTGATCTCACGTCTGGCATACTCAGCCATTTCAGCCACCTTTTCAAAGGATTCTCTTCCTCTGAGAGCCAGATTCCTTCTGGAAACATCCAGGCTGGACAGCAGCAGATAGGATGCGCTGGTCGTCTGGGTAATATTGATGATCTGCCTTACATAGTCTGCATTCATACCGTTGCTGGTAAGCAGAAGTGAACTCTGGGTAAGGCTTCCCCCGGATTTATGCATGGAGATGGCAGCCATATCAGCCCCGCAGGTCATGGAATCCACAGGAAGATCCGGACCGAAATGCAGGTGGGTACCATGGGCTTCATCCACAAGCATCTTCAGACCGTAACGATGCACAATTTCCGTAATGGTCTTAAGGTCAGAACAGATGCCATAGTAGGAGGGATTGTTCAGCAGCACGGCCTTGGCATTGGGATGTGCTTTAATAGCAGCCTCTATCTTGCAGGGCTCTATGCCCAGGGCTATACCTATACGTGGTTCCGTTTCAGGTTCCACATACACCGGGATTGCCCCGCACAGAACCAGGGCATTGATGGCACTTTTATGTACATTTCTCGGAAGAATGATCTCCTCCCCCGGCTTGCAGGTGGACAGGATCATGCTCTGTACCGCAGAAGTGGTTCCACCCACCATAAGGAAGGCATGCTCAGCTCCGAAGGCTTCTGCCGCCAGCTCTTCTGCTTCTCTTATAACGCTCACGGGATGGCAGAGATTATCCAGGGGCTTCATGGAATTTACGTCTATGCCAACGCATTTTTCTCCCAGAAGCTGTACCAGTTCCGGATTGCCCCGGCCTCTTTTGTGTCCCGGCACGTCAAATGGAACTACTCTCTTCTTTTTAAATGATTCAAGCGCCTCATAAATCGGTGCGTGTTTCTGTCTGTTTCTGTCCATATATGGCTGTCGCCCTTCCTGCTTATTCAGTGCTGCTCAATCCCTCAATACTCCGCACGGTAGCCTGTGCTGTTATTATTATATAAATCGAACCTTCATCGGGTATGGATGAATGTTTTTCGAACTTTCTCCGAAAAGTCTTCATCTCCGCCCGGCAGGCGTATATATTCATACACAAACAAAAGCAGATGATTCACATCATCTGCCTCTTAAAATCGGTATGTATCCCAACCTTCCCGGGAATTCCCGGAAATAATCACAGGATATTAAAATAAAGTGTTTATTGCAAGCTCATCTGCACCTTTCAGAGCAGTTACTTATGCAAAATATACTGTCACTTTGTTATTGACCGTTTCACAAGATGATGTGCTGATGCACTGATTATAAAGTAATCAACTTATAAAATTTGAGCTTCTAACTCAATCAA
>JABUTA010000228.1 GCA_021443845.1 Parasporobacterium sp. | reverse complement strand
CTGCCCGAAAGCAGCTGTCAGTCAGTAATTATACGAAATCCCGCTTTTGTAAGTTCTTCCCGTATCTGCTCTATCTGTTCAAAACTCCTGGTTTCCATTCCGACTCTCAGAACGCAGCTGGAAATAGGCATGTTGGCATCAGACCTTTCATGATGAACGGCAATAACATTACCGCCGCATCTTGATATAATAAGACTGACACCCTCTAACTGGCCCGGCTTATCTTCAAGTGCGATCTGCAGTGTGGTTTCCCGTCCGGATGTTATGAGTCCCCTTGTGATAACTCTTGAAAGGATATTTACATCAATATTTCCTCCGGACACAAGGCACACTGTCTTTTTGCCTTCCAGGGGAAGATCCGAAAACATGGCTGCTGCTACCGATACCGCACCGGCGCCTTCTGCCACCAGTTTCTGCCTTTCGATAAGCCTCAGAATCGCAGCGGCAATCTGGTCCTCTGTTACGGTAACCATCCCGTCGACATATTTTCTTACAATTTCCAGAGTAGTATCTCCCGGTGTCTTTACTGCAATACCATCTGCAAATGTGGCTACGGTTTTAAGGGTAACTGCCTCGCCTTTCTTTACACTTTCAAACATGCTGGGAGCGTTTGCAGCCTGAACTCCGTAAATCTTCACATCCGGATTAAGGCTTTTTACCGCATAGGCAACACCTGATATAAGTCCGCCTCCCCCAACAGGGCAGAGAATAACATCCACATCCTTTAACTGATCAAGTATTTCCAGACCGATTGTTCCCTGTCCTGCAATCACATGATCGTCATCAAAGGGATGGATAAAGGTTGCTCCGCTTTCCTTCTGAAGTTCTACAGCTTTATCATGGGCATCATCATATGTGCCTTTTACAAGACATACCTCCGCACCCAGATGTTTTGTGGCTTCTATCTTGCTGATAGGTGCTCCGTCAGGCATGCAGATGGTACTCTTAATACCCATTCTCGTTGCAGCGAGAGCTACACCCTGGGCATGATTTCCGGCACTGCAGGCAATAATACCTGCCTTTTTCTGTTCCTCACTGAGCTGGCTTATCTTATAATATGCGCCTCTCAGTTTGAAGCTTCCCGTAAGCTGAAGGTTTTCTGTTTTAAGGTAGATTTC
Source organism: Parasporobacterium sp. (assembly GCA_021443845.1). Lineage (GTDB taxonomy): Bacteria > Bacillota > Clostridia > Lachnospirales > Lachnospiraceae > RGIG5612. Next base: position 1,387 of record JABUTA010000228.1, on the reverse strand, counting down.
TCTGTTTCCGGCAAATTCCGGAGCATAGATCATATCTGTTTTTCTGGCTACATCCTTAAGTACATATGCAGCCTGATATATCTGGTCAAGTGTCAGCATTTTATTTCTCCTGTACTGCATGTCATTGCAGCATAAAATTTCTTTTAATATTACGGCATTACAGCCACTGATCTGTCATGATAGCAGAAAACTTTTGTATCTTCAACAGTACAATTTATTAATTCATCTGTTCAAAAATCTTATCTGCCGCATCAGGAAGTTCCTTCATTTCATGTATGACTGCGGCATAGTGATCCGCATTCCCGAAGCCGTATGCGGCAAGGACAAAAGGTATCCCTGCCTTATCTGCAGCGTCGCAGTCTTTCTGTGTATCACCCACATATATCGCATGATCGCAGCCGCAGCGTTCCATGACCAGACGGATATTGTCACCCTTTTCCATCCGGGTCCGGCCCCACTCTTCATAATCACAGAAATACTTCTCCATATTCATGGAAACCATAAACGCTTTTATGTAATCAGTCTGGCAGTTGCTTACCACCGCCAGCTTGTATCCCCTGCGTATCAGCTCAGCCATGATATCTGCCGCATCGGGATAAAGTGTCCCTCCGTGCTCGGTAATATATTCAATTTCAAAATCTGAACATTCCTGAAATACAAGCTCCCGCAGCTTCGGATCGGACCGGGGCATAAGTATAGCTGCCAGTTCTCCCATGGTCCTGCCCATTACGGATTTCATGTCGTCAACAGTTATCAGTCTGAGGCTTTCAGCAAATGCCCTGTCTTTTTCATTACCTCTGGCATAATTACTCATGGCCCGTGCAAAAACCATGTTCCAGGAATCTGTAACTGTCTGAGCGGAATCCCATAAAGTTCCGTCCAGATCAAATATCACCATTTTATTATCAGTCATACTCTGTTACCTCATGACAGTGCCACGCAGTCATATCGCACCGTTTTCCCCCTTAAAGAATAAGATGGCTTTACTCCTGCCAGATAAGGTCCCTTTGCAGGTCTTTTGATCACTATTCTTCTGGGTCTGACCTCAAGTGCGGCCTGAAGAAGCTCCTCCTCGTCTGCGCATGGTCTTTCCAGATAGTGCAGCAGCTGGAATTTTTTCTTTACCAGTCCGCTTTTCTGCCTTTCGGGAAACATAGGATCCAGAAGAACTACATCCGGACGGAAACTGTCTGTCTCTGTCTTCATACGGTTCATTGCTTCAATACTGTCCTCTTCCCTCATTTCCATCCTGCAGACAATACCTGAAAGCCTAGGATCTACGGCTGCCCTTATGAGAGTATCCCTCAGAAGCGATGCTATCACCGGATCTCTTTCATACATTATTACGGTAAATCCTGCGGCGGCAAGAAGAAGGGAATCCTCTCCC
>JABUTA010000227.1 GCA_021443845.1 Parasporobacterium sp. | reverse complement strand
GCTGCCGCAGCATCTGCAGGAACGGAAGCTGTGCCGGCGGATATACAGGCTATTTCGGAAGCCGGTCCCGCAGGTGCACAGGCTGCATCGGAAAGAGATGCTGCTGAAGAAGCCGGACAGGCCGGAGCAGAGGCTGTATCGGAAGGTGGTCAGGCAGAGGGAGAATCACCTGCAGGTGAGTCTGATGCCGGAGAGTCCCCGGAAGGAGAATCAGGGGCCGAAGGCCAGTCAGGAGCAGGAGGACCGGGAGGTCCCAGCGGCGGAGGCGGAGATCAGAATTACGGTCTCAACAATGACGAAAACAGTGTTATCGTAGTGAATAAGGGCGTGATGGTAACGGAAAATGCTGCTGCCGGCACATACACACTGGCTGAGGGCGGATACATCAGCGAAACCGGAATCAACGGTATCAGCGTTGAGGGTGCTGATGATCAGTCCAACGGTATTTACGTATCTGCAGATGAAGATGACTTTGCTTATACCATCGGCGGTGATGAGCTGTATTATGAAGTGCCCGGGCAGAACAGAAAGTTCAATTCTGTTATAAAGGTAAAGGGGCCTGCAGAGGATCCGGATGCAGAGTGCTGGTACGGTACAGGCATTACTACATTAGGCGGTCTGCTGACGGTGAAGAATGTGTATATTGAAACCGAAGGCTTCCGGGCAAGCGATATCTATACACCTAAGGGTGACCACGAGACCAATCTTATAGTTAAGGATTCCGTGCTTAAGGCAGCCGGAGGGGATCACAGCTTCATCCCAGACTTCAAGCTTATGGTAGGATCTGCCAGAGCAACCCTGCTTCTGGGTGAAGATATATGGTTTTACAATACACAGGTTCTGTCCCGGGACTGGGGAGCTTTAAGCCATGACAGCAATACAAATGATATACAGCTGTATGCAGTTAATACTTATGCTGAAACATCAAAAGGCGGCTATGCATTATATGCCCTGAATGGAACAGAAAACTTCATGTACGGCTGCAATTTTGTATCACCACAGTACGGCATGTTTATTATGGGCGGAGGTTCGGCACTGTTTGACAGTATAGAAGGTGCTGATGAAGCGGCCCTGGCATATGCTGAGGGAGAAGACTTTTCGAGCACGGTTACTGCTGACGGCAGATCATTCCTTGCAGGAGGCTGTAATGCAGCAGTGTTCCATGTAAATGCCACAATCATGGATCCGGGAACTCTGACCATTAAAAATGCAGTTGTTTCCACTATGCCTGATGATATAGTATCCGCTGCAGGATCTGAAATGGCCTTTGATCTGGACAGTTATCTGCTGTCTCCTGTACTTTACGGGGAAAGCTGGTTCTATATGCAGAGCTGCCTGGGTTCACTTATCACCACCAGAAGCCACGGTGCGGTTATCAATATTGAGGAAGGCTCAGAACTCAGAAGTGCCAATGGCGTTCTTCTTCAGACCATGATCGCGTATGACAGCGGCGCCGGCAACATTTTCCATGACAGCACCGACACCCGTGAACTCAAGGATGTGGAAATCAACATTAACACCCCCGCAAAGGGTGATATTCTTCATCAGGATTATCAGAGAAATCTGTTCGTAAACATTAATTCCGAATATGACGGCAGGGTGCAGACCGGCACCATCACATCATGGAACAACATGTGGAATGAAGAGGAACTGAAGGCAATGCTTGAGAAAAAGGGCATGTCTGAACAGTTTGAACTTACAGAGGACATCTATCAGAATATCAGGAGTCTTCTGGTAAGAGAGGAAGATGCTTCAGCTTATACCGATCTGTTTGGCGTGAATATGACATTGTCAGCGGATGCAGTATGGAATGTCAGAGGGGAAAGCAGCGTCCTTTCACTGGAGGTGGCAGAAGGCGCACAGATCAATGCAGCCGAAATCTATATAAACTGCAGCTTCGGAGCTGACGGTTTCCTTGACAGGAGTACCGGAGAGAAGCTGGACGCCATAACAGCAGGCACATATGAAAATGTGGTGCTGGCGGAGTAATGACAGGATATTTATGAACTTTTATATACAGCCACGCGCTTTGCTGTGCGTGGCTGTATTTTTGGTTTATTATTTATTACCTATTTATTATCGGACTGTTAGAGTTATCCTTGTGTTGCGAACTGGTGTTTGTTAAAATACTGTATATTATTGAAGAAGCAAATAGCGAAAGGTTGATTCTTACTATGGAACAAAAACATGATATTGTCCTCTATCAGATAGATGATACAAATGTCTGTGTAAGCGTATTTTTTAAGGATGAAACATTTTGGCTTACACAAAGAGCAATGGCCGATCTGTTTGATTGCAGTTCGGATAATATTTCATTCCATCTAAAGAACATATACAAGGAAGAGGAATTGAAAGAAAGCTTAACTACCGAGTATTTCTCGGTAGTTCAAAAAGAAGGTAACCGCAGCGTTAATCGCAATACAAAATGTTATAATCTTGACGCTATCATCGCGGTGGGCTATCGTGTAAATTCTAAGAAAGCAACAAAATTCCGTCAATGGGCTACCAAAACCCT
>JABUTA010000226.1 GCA_021443845.1 Parasporobacterium sp. | reverse complement strand
TGGGAGGACTGGCTGGGCGACATTTTGGAGTTGGACAGGGCTGGCTTGAGAATTAGATGGATAGTAAACTCCCGCAGCGACACTATTTTCTTGACCACCCAGCTTGAGACAGGAATAGAGTGAGAAAAAGATACTCCTGCGGGTCTCAGATGCCCTGCCGCCCGGATGTTTCATCGTTTCATCAATCCAGTATCCTTCCGTCCATGGAAATCACAGTCACCTGCCAGGGGATGAACTTGCCGCTGTTCTTAAGTGCCCTCTTCGCAGCTGCCTCCAGTCCCGAACAGCAGGGTACTTCCATGCGGACTATGGATACACTTCTGATATCATTATTTTTGATAATCTCTGTAAGTTTTTCAGAATAATCAATGCTGTCCAGCTTCGGACATCCTATCAGCACTTTGTGTCCTTTAACAAAATCTTCATGCATGGATGCATAACAATATGCTGTGCAGTCTGCCGCAATAAGAAGTTTGGCACCTTTGAAATATGGTGCGGTCAGCGGTGCCAGTTTGATCTGTACAGGCCAGTTGGTAAGCTGTGACACCGGTTTAAACGCAGGATGTGCAAGTGACATCACCGCCGGCGCGTCATTGCTGATTTCTCTAGCCGCCGCTCCCGGACACCCTGAATGCCCTGAAACCGAAGTTGCTGTACCAGCCTCTGCGACTGCCGGCACAGGCATAACTCGGCCCATCTCACGAGTTGCCGCTCCCGGACAGCCTGAAGGTACTGCTGCTGCTGCACTTTTCTGTGCCTTGGCTGCCAGTACTGCAGCCTCATCATATGCCGGAGCCTCTCTTTCTTCAAATGATATTGCATCTGCAGGACATGCAGGAAGGCAGTCTCCCAGCCCATCGCAGTAATTTTCCCTGACCAGATGAGCCTTGCTATCTATCATGTCAATAGCACCTTCGTGGCATGCATTTGCACATGCACCGCAGCCATTGCATTTTTCCTGATCTATTTTAATGATTTTTCTTTTCATCATACCCTCCGAAATATTTCACTTAGTCTGCCCTTTTCTTGTGAAAACATTTTTCAATATTAATACCGTATTTTCAAAGCTATGTCAGCCCTTGGCCATATTCACATTATATAATATCATCGCATGCATATGCTTACGTTCCACATATAAACCTTTGCATTAAACTGCTTACATTCCACGAGAAAATATACTTTAACTATTTGCAGCAATTATCCATATATTTAATGCAACCCCCGCAGTAATTATTCTTATTCTCCTGTTTGAGCAATATTCTGCCGTATCTGACAAAGCCTGCCGGATTATTTCCCTATTTTCCATGTATTAACAAAAATATCCGCAGCCGACATCATTACATAAAATTCACAATCAGTGCGATTATCCCCAGGTGCACCGGATAGTAAAAGTAATAAAATGCCTTCGGCAGTTGCCGTCCCTTTTCGCCGTTATACATAAGGATCAGCGGAATCGCCAGAATGCCGAATAACTGGGTTCGGTCGGTATTAATAAGAGCCGGTATGATATTTCCGCTGTTCCTCTCGAACCACTGAACTGCTCCGCTCCTCACTACTACATTCAGCATATATCCCGCAGTATTCACCAGGAATATCCCCAGCACCATTTTCCTGCGGTCATATCTGAAAATGTAACATACCAGCATCAGAAGAATACCCATCAGGCCATATTCAAATTTCAGAAGCACAGCCACAGCACACGATGCAGCCACCAGTGCGAGCCTGCCCACAAATGACAGCACCGGCTGCTCCAGCTTATCCTTAAGCCATTGATATGCATAGATGGTAATCAGCCCAAGAAACAGCGGGAAGAATATATTCAGATCATCAGGATTAAAAAGCTTCCCTGTCTGAACGTAGCTGTGGGGCACGATGGAAATCACCGCAAGAGCCAGCAGCCTGGCTGCATATTTCACCTTGCTTCTGGTCTTCATGGCTCCCTCAGCCAGCATGAATGCGTAAAGTACGAATGCAATTCTGCCTATATACCTTCCCAGGGCATACCATTCATTATTGTAATACCTGGTCATCCCGTTGCTGACCAGGTACGCCTTCAAAATAAAAGCCGTCACATGATCCAGAGTCATGGTTATCACTGCTATATTTTTCAGCACCGCTGCTGACAGACCTTTTTTAGCTGATGTATTCATTTTTATATGTTCCTTTTAAAATATGTTCCCTTTTATGTAAATATTCTTTCTATAGTATGTGAAGTCCCATAATATGCTTATTACACAATATGTTTTTTATAGTAAGCATCTTTTTATAGTATGTTCCTCTTCACAATATATTTCTTTTCACAACATGACCGGATGATTATGTTTACAGAGTGCAGCACGGTCAGATTATTATGTTTACAGATTGCAGCATAACCAGATTATTATGTTTACAGATTGCAGCATAACCAGATTATTATGTTTACAGATTGTAGCATAACCAGATTATTATGTTTACAGATTGCAGAATAATCAGATTATTGTGTTTACAGATTGCAGCACGGTCAGATTATACATTGCAGCGATCATTTTTCCAAGAGAGC
>JABUTA010000225.1 GCA_021443845.1 Parasporobacterium sp. | reverse complement strand
ACTCCTTGAATTTATAGTGTTTTTCGGCTGTTTGAAGGGGGTTCATGTTCCTTCAAATCCGGTTGTCGCCTCTTTGTTGCCTGAGAGCACGACGGTTCTTCGTTTTTATGGGACAGTCGTGCTCTCGTTTTATTTTACCCGTAAATACGGGCTTTTTTCGGAGAGCAGAGCTTGAAGCGTATTTATATTCTTCAAACCGAACTGATTGTACTTTAGGTGGGTGTCTCACGACTTCGGAAGCAGCATCTGCAGCCGAAACCAGTTGTCCTTCACTTCGGTATTGATAAATCCGTCATATTGTTCAATAGTATATTTTATACTCTTAAGACCATAACCGTGGTATGTTGTATCCTGTTTTGTTGTAGGCGGAAGTTTGCCCTGTGTAATAGGCTTGCCCATATAATAGTTTTCAATCAGAATACATATAAAATCATTTTTCTCTGAAACGGATACATGAATAAGACGTTTCTCAGGTTCTGCAATCTTGATCTCATATTCAATAGCGTTGTCCAGAGCATTTCCGAATATCGTACAGATATCCATGACACTGACCCTGCTCAGGAGACTTCCGTCTGCAACAACGGTCATGGTAATGCTTTCATTCTGGCACCGGTTCTGCTTTGAGGTCAGAACGGTATCAAGAACTGCATTACCGGTTTTATTTTCTGCTTCATATTTGCGGATATCAGATTCTATTTCCTTAATATATGCCTTTCGTCTGTCATCATCAGTTTCCTCACGAAGGATACGCAGCTGATGTTTCAGGTCATGATATTTCCTGTTTATTGCTTCGATATTATCTTTGGAAGAACAGTACTGCACATACTGATTTCGGAGAGTCTGTTTCATTACAGCCACTTCCTGGCGTTGCTGGGTATCGATTTTCTGCAGATGGAACATCTGTGATAAAACAACGCCGATAATATCGGACAGCGTTCGTATGTAAAAAATATCGGGAAGTCCATTGCCGGTAAATGGCGAAGAACCGAGAAAATAGCTTAAGTTGCTTAAGCAGAACAGGAGAAGTGCAATAATCCAGGCACCTATGGTAGTGCGTTTATCAGTTCTTAATTTGCTTCTGGTTGAATCGGGAGTGATACTGCGTTTTTCAACTATATAGAATATAGCGAAAATTACAGCATAACAGATAATTGCTGCTATCATGCCATACTGTGCAGAACCTTCGATATTTCCAGGTGAAATCACATAATAATGCCATAACTGCCACTCAAGGCTTGCGGCCAGTTCAGCCCATATAAATACCCTGGCTGCAATGTACAGAGTAGTGCTGATATGAAGCCGGATAACGATCTTCAGTATGAGTATAATCGTGATCATGGCAGTGGCCATACCAAGATTCCAGAGAAGACCTGAGTTTTCACCACAGAACCAGTGGATTTTGTTTAAAACAAAATATGAACAGATTAATGTTATGACAGATATTATGATATCTTTTGGCTTTTTCGGAATGAAACGAAAATAAACTGCTATTGCAGTCAGGCATGCCATCAGTTCTGCAATTGCAGTATATATTTTCGGGATATCGATCAAAAGAGCCTGAGCAAGTTCCATTACTCCACCATTCTGCTGACTAAAGCAGCCATAAATTCGGATTTTTTACCTCTGCTGACAGGGAAAAGCCGGCCATCTATACGAATATGACCATTCTGAGTTCCGGAAACCTTATTCAGGTTAACCAGCATTCCGCTTGATGCACGCATGAAGCCTACAGGCTGAAGCTTTTCTTCGATTTCTTTCATTGTGTAGATGGTTGTTTCAAAATCCCCTTCTGCAGAATGAAATGTCAGGCGGTGTCCATAGCTTTCTACCCAGAAAACAGATGAAGTTTTAAGTTTGTATGAGCCGTCCCTTGAATTGATGTTGATATAGGATTCTTTTTTTGAGCCTATCCTGGATAAGGCTTTTTTAAGACTCTCCGAAAATGCAACGTAGCTTACCGGTTTCAGAACATAGTCAAGAGCGGCAACAGAGTATCCCTGAATGGCATACTGTGCCATGTTCGTGATAAAAATAATCGTAACATCGGTATCGAACTTACGTATTTCCGCAGCTGCTTCCATTCCGTTCATAAGTCCCATCTCAACATCCATAAAAATAATGTCAAAAATACATTTATAATTATCTGCAATCTCATATCCGTCTGAATAACGTTTAACGGAAAATTTTATATTATTTTCCTGAGAATAATGATTCAGATAATCATGAATAATATTGGCAAATCTGTCATCGTCTTCAACGATTGCTATTGTAATCATAAAACACCAACACCAGTTTTCTGTCATCTCCGAAGCTTACTGAAATCGGGCTTCGGCTCGTTATGTCAAATAAACGATTCAAGGCGAGCTCTGCCAGGCATTTTCAGAGTATTGTGGACAGCGTGGCTGTCGTCGCCTTCTTAATTATACCTTCAAAAACAGTTTAACACTTCCTAAGGAAGCAGACAACATACGGAAGCGGCGGGGCTGCGTAAGTTTTTGCTCGGGTTGTATTGGGTAGAGTTCCCCCAGAAGTGATTCAGA
>JABUTA010000224.1:7231-9212 GCA_021443845.1 Parasporobacterium sp. | reverse complement strand
ACACTGGAACGGGTGTTCCGCCATATCGAAGAATCTGCCAAGGGCAGCACCTCTGAATCCAGCTTTGCCGGTCTGTTCGATGATTTTGATGTTAACAGCAATAAGCTGGGGGCAACTGTTGCCAAGCGTAACGAGAAGCTGGTAAAGCTTTTAAACGGTGTGGCTGATATGAACCTCGGCGACGTTAAGCAGCACGACATTGATGCTTTTGGTGACGCCTATGAGTATCTGATGACCATGTATGCATCTAATGCAGGCAAGTCCGGCGGCGAGTTCTTCACTCCTGCCGATGTTTCCGAACTGCTCACCCGTCTGGGCACGGTAGGAAAAACCGAAATCAATAAGGTCTACGACCCTGCCTGCGGATCTGGTTCATTGCTCCTTAAGGCAGAAAAGGTACTTGGAAAGGATAAGGTCCGCAATGGCTTCTTCGGTCAGGAAATCAATATCACTACCTACAACCTCTGCCGTATAAATATGTTCCTGCACGATATCGGCTTTGACAAGTTCGATATAGCCTGTGAGGACACGTTGATATCGCCGCAGCATTGGGACGACGAGCCATTCGAGCTGATTGTTTCAAATCCGCCATATTCCATCAAGTGGGCAGGGGATGAGAATCCGCTTCTTATCAATGACCCACGTTTTGCCCCTGCCGGTGTACTTGCACCTAAGAGCAAGGCGGATATGGCCTTTATCATGCATTCCTTAAGCTGGCTTGCATCCAATGGTACGGCTGCCATAGTATGTTTTCCGGGCATCATGTATAGGGGCGGTGCAGAGCAGAAAATCCGAAAATACCTGGTAGATAACAACTATATCGACTGCGTGATCCAGCTTCCTTCCAATCTGTTCTTTGGAACATCCATTGCAACCTGTATCATGGTACTTAAGAAGGGGAAGACCGACAGTAAGGTGCTGTTCATCGATGCTACTAATGAATGTATAAAAGTAACGAACAATAATAAGCTCACTCAGGAGAATATGGACCGTATTGTGGATACCTATGCTCTGCGCAAGGAGGACAAGCACTTCTCACACCTTGCCACCTATGATGAGGTATCTGGAAATGACTACAATCTTTCTGTATCCACATATGTTGAGGCTGAGGATACCCGTGAAAAAGTGGATATCGTCAAGCTGAATGCTGAGATAGCCGAGATTGTTGCCCGAGAGGAGACTCTCCGAAAAGCCATTGATGAAATCATTGCAGAAATCGAGGTGTGAAAATGAGCAACGAAATGCAGTTCATACTTTATCAGGCGGAAAACCAGGACGTTACCGTCAATGCCGTAATCAAGGATGAAACCATCTGGATTACACAAAAGGCTATGGCGGAGCTGTTTGATGTTCAGGTTCCTGCAATCAGTAAGCATTTGAGAAATATCTTTGACGAGGGAGAGCTGGATGAAAAAGTGGTTATTTCCAAAATGGAAACAACCACTCAGCACGGTGCTATAGAAGGTAAGACCCAGAAAAAAGAGACGCAGTTTTACAATCTCGATGCCATTATTTCTGTGGGATACCGTGTCAATTCCCGCCGTGCCACCCATTTCAGAATATGGGCTACGGGTGTGCTGAAAGAGTATATGGTCAAGGGCTTTGCCATGGATGATGACCGTCTAAAGCAGGGCAAGTCCATCTTCGGCAAGGACTATTTCCGCGAGTTACTGGAAAGAGTTCGCTCCATTCGTGCAAGCGAACGGCGGATCTGGCAGCAGATTACCGATATTTTTGCGGAATGCAGCATTGACTATGACCGCGACTCGCAGATTACTCATGACTTTTATGCCATGGTACAGAATAAGTTCCATTATGCCATTACCGGGCAGACCGCCGCAGAAATCGTATATACCTCTGCAGACAGAAGCAGGGATCACATGGGGCTGACCACATGGAAAAACGCTCCCGACGGACGCATTCTGAAATCCGATGTGAGCATTGCCAAGAACTATCTGGAAGAAAAGCAGATTCGCCAGCT
>JABUTA010000224.1:0-4282 GCA_021443845.1 Parasporobacterium sp. | reverse complement strand
ACCTTCTCTGATGCGGAATGGGATCGGTTCTTCCACGACAGCATTGCCAACCAGAACGAAGGCATTGTGGAGAAGACCAGGAAGATCCAGGAGGATTATGTTCAGGTTCTGAAGCGGGACGACGGCACCAGCAAGAATATCCTGCTCATCGACAAGAAGAACATCCACAACAACAGCCTGCAGGTGATCAACCAGTATGTCATCGGAACGGATGCCGGAGCAAAGCACGACAACCGGTATGATGTGACAGTGCTGGTCAACGGTCTGCCGCTGGTGCATATCGAGCTCAAACGACGTGGAGTTGCCATCCGTGAGGCTTTCAATCAGATCAACCGCTACCAGAGGGATTCCTTCTGGGCAGGCTGTGGTCTCTTTGAATATGTTCAGATTTTCGTTATCTCCAACGGCACGAACACCAAGTATTATTCCAACAGTACCAGATTTAACGCTATTAAGAATGCAAAATCCGGCAATGTAAAGAAAGAAAAAAACAGCAACAGCTTTGAATTCACCTGTTTCTGGGCAGATGCAAATAACCGTGTTATTCCTGATCTTATAGATTTTACGAGGACATTCTTTGCCAAGCATACACTCCTTAATATACTAACAAGATACTGTATTTTCACCAGCGAGAATATGCTGATGGTAATGCGTCCGTATCAGATAACAGCAACGGAACGCATCCTTAACCGCATAGAGATTGCCAATAACTATAAGAAATACGGCAGCGTGGCCGGCGGCGGTTATATCTGGCACACTACCGGATCAGGAAAGACTCTGACCTCATTTAAGACTGCCAGACAGGCGTCGCTCCTTCCGTATATAGATAAGGTGCTATTTGTAGTTGATCGTAAAGATCTGGACTACCAGACGATGAAGGAATATGATCGTTTTGAGAAGGGCGCTGCAAACAGCAACACCTCTACGACCATCCTCAAGAAGCAGCTTGAAGACCCGAATGCACATATTATCATCACCACGATTCAGAAGCTTGCCACCTTCATCAAGAAAAACCCGGGGCATCCTGTATATCAGGAACATTTGGTATTTATCTTTGACGAATGCCACCGCAGCCAGTTCGGCGACATGCACACTGATATCGTTAAAAATTTCAAAAAATATCATCTGTTCGGTTTTACCGGAACACCGATATTCTCAGTGAATACGTCATCGGTACACAGCTGGCAGTTTGCCACCACAGAGCAGACCTTCGGCGACCAGCTCCACACCTATACCATCGTTGATGCTATCAATGACAAGAACGTGCTGCCTTTCCGTGTGGACTATATCAAGACCATGGATGCCAAAGACGATATTATTGATGAGGAAGTATGGAGCATTGCCAAGGAAAAGGCAATGATGGCGCCGGAACGTATCCGCCTGATCACCCAGTATATTCTGGAACATTTTGACCAGAAGACATATCGAGGTAATAAGAGCTATCTTTTTAACCAGCTGCAGAATATCACTGATGTGGCATCCGGCAAACACGGGTCCATCGAGGAAGTGAAGAAACAGCAGCGTGTCAGTGGTTTTAATTCCATTTTTGCCGTTGCTTCTACCCAGGCCGCAAAGGCTTACTATCAGGAATTCAAAAAGCAGATGTATGCGGATCCGACAAAAGCTCTGCGCATCGCAGTTATATACAGTTATGGAGCAAACGAGGCAGAATCAGATGGTGTCCTTGACGAGGAAAACAGCGAAGAAACCAGTGCACTGGATAAAACCAGCCGAGACTTCCTGGAGTCAGCTATTCAGGACTATAACGCCCTGTTTCACACCAACTATTCCACCGACAGCGACAAGTTTCAGAATTACTATAAGGACGTTTCCCTTCGTATGAAGAACAAGGAACTGGATCTGCTGATAGTGGTAAACATGTTCCTGACAGGTTTCGATGCCACCACGCTGAATACACTTTGGATTGATAAGAATCTGAAGTACCACGGGCTTATCCAGGCGTTCTCCAGGACGAACCGTATTCTGAACAGCATCAAAACCTTTGGAAATATCGTATGCTTCCGAAACCTGCAGAAACGCGTTGATGCGGCCATTTCCCTGTTCGGGGATAAACAGGCCGGAGGCATTGTCCTGCTGCAGAAATTTGATGATTATTATTATGGTTTTGTCGGCATGGACGGCAAACAGCATCAGGGATACGTTGAGATCGTTGACGGGCTCAAAGCTGATTTCCCTCTGAGCGGGCAGATAATAGGTGAACAGAATAAAAAGGCATTTGTCAATGCATTTGGTGCCTTCCTTCGCATGCGTAATCTGCTGGCTTCATTTGATGAGTTCGACGGTAAGCAGATATTAAGCGACAGGGATATACAGGACTACACTGGACGCTACCTTGATATTAAGGATGAAATCCGTCCCGAGCACAAGGACAGCACCGATATCACCGATGATATTGTTTTCGAGATAGAACTGATCCGTCAGATAGAAATAAATATCGACTATATTCTGATGCTGGTAAAGAAATATCATGACAGCCATTGTAAGGATAAAGAGGTACTTGTATCCATTCAGAAGGCCATCGACTCCAATCCGGAAATGCGCAGCAAGAAGATGCTGATCGAAGGCTTTATTGCAGGCATCAATGACGTTCAGGATGTTATGACGGAATGGCAGAATTATGTATCTGTAGAACGTGAACGCCAGCTGATGCAGATCATTGCTGAGGAAAAGCTGAAGGAAGAAGAGACTCGGCATTTCCTTGAAAATGCTTTTAGGGATGGTGAGATCAAGACCACCGGAACGGATATAGATAAGATGATGCCTCCTGTTTCCCGTTTTGGCGGAGGTGGCAGGGCAGAGAAGAAACAGACAGTCATTGATAAGCTCAAGGCATTCTTCGAGAGGTTCTTCGGCATTGGTTCTGCAAGCTTTTCTGACATAAAGACCACGAATCCGATAGGCATTCAGCAGGAGGTTTATATATCTGATTTTCAGCAGCCGGAATTCCTTAAAGTGGCAGAACCGGAAGCGGAGTATGGGAAGAACCATTTCTCCGATGACACATTTTAATGATGAAGAACCAGAACAATGTAATAAAATGTTTTAGAAAGCAAACCGGATAAGTATTCATATCAAAGGTATAGTGAGGAATATGGTAAAGCGATCAAAATAATAAAAATTTCAAAGAATGCTGAGACGATCATTGGCTTCCACCTTCCCGACGAACCTCATGGATGCTTCAGTAACTGGTATATGGCTCCTTTCGAAAATGCAGGACAAAGATACTCCTCTACAGAGCAGTATATGATGTACCAGAAGGTCATGCTGGGAAGCGAGTATGCTCTCGCAGATAAGATACTGAATGAGTATGATCCGGCAAAAGCAAAAGAATACGCAGGGCCTGCTTATTTCAAGAACTATAACAAGATAAAGAATACCTGGGAGAAGATTAGGAAGAACGTTGTTAAACGTGGCGTAAGGGCAAAGTTTGCCCAGAATCCTGATCTCCTTGCCCAGCTGCTCGGAACAGGGTAGGCTCTGCTCTGTGAATGCGCAGGAAAGGATACTACCTGGGGAATCGGAATCAATCTTCATGACCCAGACTGGCATGAGACATGCAAATGGAAAGGCAGTAACTATCTGGGAATCATCTTAATGGAACTGCGGGAGGAATTCCGAACAGAGATCAGTCTTTGGGGTGCCGTCCAGACTGCAGATTATCGCGATTGTGAACCTATTCCTGAATGGAACGCATTTGCCGGAAACCTTAAAAGAATCCCACAGTATTATGCGGCAGTCCATTCTTATGCTGAACAGCTGAAGCAGGGTCATGAGCGAAATTCATTTTATTATGAATTCTCTATGTATGGGATTGAAGATATGATGAGGGAGAACATGGGAGGTGGCTTCCCCATAGCCGGTTTCTATGAAATGAAGCAGGAGATATACGAGATAGCGAAGAGGATGAGCGGAAAGCTTAATTGATTAGTAACATTGTTTAAATGAAGCTGAAAATGTATTCAGTATTTCTCAGGAATACTTAGGGATTAAATATCCCCAAACGATGTTTTTTGATTTCATATTGGTAAGAAGGTGGTAAAACATGAGCTCACTGCTAGTTATTGGAAACGGTTTTGATATGGCACTTGATTGTAAAACCAGCTATAAAGATTTCTTTGAGTCTGGTTTTTATAAAAAAAAGCGAGATGCGGCACATGTATGGATTACTAACGTTAGAAAACTTAAAAGCCAAATAACAAAGGAAAAAAATGATTTAAGTGAAATTACGTGTTGGGACTTGCTGTTCTGTTTAGAATCACCA
>JABUTA010000223.1 GCA_021443845.1 Parasporobacterium sp. | reverse complement strand
GGAAAGGGTGCCCATCAGTGGGGGCCGTTCCTTCCGGACATGGAATAAGGAGGTAAGGCAATGGACAATAAAGCATTGGAATTAGCATTAAGAGCGGCAAATATTAATGATATCCAGAACCTTATGGCCGAGTATGTTCAGAACTGCCTTAAGATGGATTATAAGTCCAGCATGGAAAACTTATTTGCAATTGACGATCCTGAGGTGAGTTTCGAACTGATGGAAAGCGGAGAATATAAGGGACCGGAACATGTAAGGGCATACATGAGTGCACTTCACGATAACGCTCAGTCCATAGAAGAAAAGACAGGCTGGATGGAATTCCAGCACCTGACCACACCGAAGATCATCATCAGCGATAACGGTACAGGTGAAAGAGCAGCAGGTCAGTGGACCATTTTAAGTCCCTGGGCCAAGGTTGCCACACCGTACCCGTGTACAGACAGAAAGCTGACAGCGATGTGGTTCATAGGAAGATATCAGAATGAATTTGTGAAAGTGAACGGTGAATGGAAGATTCTTAAGCTTCACCTTATTGCATACGTAAGAACACCATTCGAAGAAGGCTGGATGAAGCAGGCAGACTGCATGAGGATTGCGCCTGTAAGAACCCTCCGGCCGGACAATCCTCCGAGATATTATACATTCCATCCGGATGCAGTTTACTCCTTCGATAATATTTACAACTGGGGACCGTATCTTCCTGAAAATATATAGACATGAGTGAGCAGATATAACGACCATGAAAACTGCCGGCAGATCAATATGAACTGCCGGCAGTTTTTTAATAGTATTCAAAATTTACGTTTAATATATATGATATTCAGGCTGTATCACCGGATAATCCTTCAGGAGCTCGTCCCAGTCGGCAGGCAGCTCAATCTTTACGCATGCAGGGCCCCCATGTTCTCCGCCCCCTGCGAAGTTGATGCAGGTAGCATCGTAATTGGATCCGGAAACAACTATCATCATGTGGTCGGTTGTCCAGAAAAGAGGAGCACTCTCGTCTTTTGTCAATGGTATGAGAACACCTTCCGGAATATGGTTATTGTCATGCATCCATCTGAAATTTACATTTGCAGCACTGTGGCGGGCGTACTGCTGAACATAACGCAGAATTTCCTTACGGGTAGTATAGCCTGATCTGATGAGATTTCTCGCAAATCCCGGAGACATGACGTAACAGCAGCCTCTGTCCCATCCTCCGTAGGCTGCACGGAACATGGACTTGAAGCAGCTGGGGGCATTGCCTCCATGGCCTTCATAACGCTCCTGGGCCCAGAACATTGTAACGGCACTGTCATCCTTATCAAGACCGAAATCCACATGAACAGGGTCCACAAAGGGATTGATATCTGAAGGCTGATCGGCTATTGTTATGCCCATTCGGCCTTCGTGTCCTACTTCTGCCATATCCTCGGTACCCGGACGGACACCTGAAATATTCTGTATAATGTAGGCATATGCCCGTGAAATGGCAGCATTAGCCTTCTGGTACTGGCTGAGGGAAGCACATCCTGAGCCAACACCTATCTGTGCGGCAACCTTTCCGCTGACAGTGATAACAGGGCACCAGCTGGCAACAGAGCAGGTCCAGCCTTCAAGGGCAATCTTAGGATCCACTATAGCTTTTACAGCAGCTATAAGAACCGGCATATAGGTAGGTTTACAGCCCGCCATAACAGCATTGACTGCGATTTTCTCCACGGTGGCTTTGCCCATCATAGGAGGTATCTTGGCAACCACATAATCTGCAGGCAGGTCAGTGCCCCGCATCATTTCCTTAACGGCCTCTTCTGTGGGAGGATTTATGGGAAGACCTGTAGTCCAGCCGTTTGCGTAAAACAGGTCACTGATGTTCTCCAATGAATCAACTTCAAAAGAATCTGCAAAGCTGTTGTCTTTGACAAAAGGAGTCTTCTCCTCATGGGTAAGGGGCCTGCATAATCCGTCAACGATATTGTCAAGAACATTTCTGAGGTTCGGACGGATGATTCCTTCACGGACTCCTTCATCAAGTTCGGGAACCCATGTCAGATCAAAAATAGGGGTGGTCACAAACCTGAGATGCGGGCATAATCTGGTGGTGGCTGCTTTTTTACCTACACCCAACAGGTCCTCTTTGCACAGCATAACAGCAGGCTTGCCCAGCTTTTCTATATAAACAGTATTATAGGCATGGAACATGCAGCAGCTGCCGGCATCCCCGTAAGCTGTAATGACTCCGTCCACATCTTTT
This sequence comes from Parasporobacterium sp., assembly GCA_021443845.1. Lineage (GTDB taxonomy): Bacteria > Bacillota > Clostridia > Lachnospirales > Lachnospiraceae > RGIG5612. Next base: position 321 of record JABUTA010000223.1, on the reverse strand, counting down.
AACCATTCCTTCAGTTCTGCATCGAATTCGGGAATATTAAAGGCTTCTTTTGTATCTCTTTTCAGCTGGATGGCTTTGAACTTTGTGTCCGGAAAACGTTCTGCAAGAAGTTCGGAAAGAATCTGCAGCATTACCGGGGAATGTCCTTTGAAATGGGCATAAAGACCTATGGTTTTTCCGGACAGCGTATCAAGGCGGGGATTTAAGACCACCGGTTCAGAGCAGTCTACCTGAGCCCAGGGACTGTATATTTTCATAATCATTTACCTCCTGTCGATAATAATCTGAATGTATGTAAATGTTTAACCTGTTCATTTTAAC
>JABUTA010000222.1 GCA_021443845.1 Parasporobacterium sp. | reverse complement strand
GTGAACCTTGTCATATATGCTTCCCCTTCCTCAGTGAGATTTCCCTTAGCATCTGTTATGGTTATACCGTGTGCCGTAACATTAGGCTTCATCACTACAGTTGGTGCTCCATAATAACCTGTCTTCATAAATGCATCCCTGAGATTGCCTGATACTCCGTCAATCATTACCTTTCTGTTATGCATCATTGCCCACAGAGTATTATACCTTATGGCTTTCTCTCCTGCGCCATATAATATAAAGGATATATCGTGTATGAATCTTCTGAATCCCTTGAAATATTCCGCGTGCATCATTGAGCCATAGTTCTCATTGAACAGATTGAATCTCTCTGCAAGGAGATAGTCCATACTTGTCTTGTCTCTGGTCATCAAGTCTACAAGCACTGAATTGATTGGTTTATTTACGAGACCTATTTTATTAAGTCCGTGGGATACTGCCGCTGCTCCAAGCACTAAAGGTTCTCCAAACAGTCTTGCAAGTCCTAATGCAAAGTCAGTTATGTTGAAATACTTGGTTTCCTGTTTAAAGAAAGCCTTTATTGATGCCTGCGTAGCCATTGCATATAATGAGTTTGCAAGAGCCATATTACCAAGCTGAACCTGACCTACAAGTAAGTTTGCAGTACCACCTACCCAGTTGGTAGCCAATCCTTTAAATGATGTATAGTGGACTATATCCTTCATTATCTTGGTAAATAAAGGATTACTCTTCTCATTTATACCATAGAAATGCTTGTCCATCAGGTTATTAAGTATCAGTAACCTCAACATATCCTGATTAGATACTATGGTACGGACCTTGGTTTTCTTTGACCCTGTCTCCTCTACAAGAGCCTTGAAGTTCTCAACCACCTGAGGACTCTTGTTAGTGCTGTATGTCCTCATATATTCAGCAACATCTACTATATCAGACATATAGTGATAGTTCTGTGCAGTGGCAGCAAGAGCCTGAAGTCCTACAGAGAAGTTCTTGAACAGTTCTTCCTGCTTGCTAAGCCTTCTTACAAAGAATATAGGAATATACTTAGCCTTGTCTCCTGAGAGGTCCCCTCTTGCCATAGCAAGTGATGCTTCCTTAGTACCATTAAGTACTCCCCAGTCCACATCATCCTCCTTTACTTTGAACATCTCTTCAATTTTCTCCTCAAGAGTCTCAGCAGTCTTCTTCATGGCTTCCTTTGACAGTCCTGCTTCCTTACCTACGGCTGTAAAGAAATCCCTTCGTATCTGTGGAGGAAGGAACTGCTGTTGTGCATAGGCTGGAAGAAGCGTACCTACCTCTCCCTTGAGCTGCATCATATTATCATAGTACTCAAGCTGGTCCTTAGTAAGGAAATCTCTGAATGATGTAGCTTGATATCCGTCTAATCCTACTCTACCTGCATAGTCTTTCCTATACTTAAAGTTCGGGACTCTCTCAGTTCTTATAGTATTTCCGTCTCTTACATCTACAGGAAGTTCCTCAGTATTAGACTCCTCCCAAAGCTCCATTGCATCCTCTATCTCCTCCTCAGTATAACCCTTTCTCTTAAGGTCCTTCTTTGCCCTACGATAGGCATCCTGGTATGCACTCCAATCATAGTCACTTAATATATGTCCGTCATCCTCATACATAAACTCTGAGGTATGCCCAGCATTATTAAGTTTTGAGTTATATTCACGGATTCTTACAGTCATCTGCCTGAGAGCCTCATCACGCTTATCCTGAGTGTTTCTTACCAATGTACCTATTGCTGCACTCATAGGGTCTGAGAGCCTGTTTATACTATACAGACCGTCAGTCAGCCAGGTATTTCCTACATAGGCTCCTACTATATTATCTATTACGGCTCTTTCCGTACCTGGCATCAACTGTGTAAGTATAGACCGCATATTGTTTTCATTGAGTCTTTCCACCTCACTTCCTATATCTTTCAGGAGTTTTATAACCCTGTCAGCCTCAGTCTTTATGGCAGCTTTATCAGTCTGGGAAATACTCTCATCTATATCAAGCTTGTTTATTTCAGACAGGTCAGTCAAAAGAGTCCTGAACAGATTGTTGTATCCGTTACTTATAAGATAGTACTGCTCTATAAGTCTTGAGAGAGCCATAGCATTCTCCCATTCCGTACCATTGGTAGGTCTGTTCTCTATGGCTTCCCTTATATGGTCAATATAGTCGTAAGCCTCACTTAGATACCTTGTAAGACCACTATAATACTTTCCACTCTCAAGCTCTCTCATAAGATAGTATTTAGTCTTTTTTAGACCTCTTATCTGGTCTTTTACTGCCGTACCATTTCCTACTGTCTCAGCTTGATTCTCAAGGGCATCTATTCTTTTCTCAGTTATTGCTACAGCCTTTGCAACTGCCTCTGATAGTGTCTTTACCCTTCTTCCAGACACATTAATCTCATGATAATCTATACCGAACTTCTTGTCAAGGTCTCTTAATGTAGTAGCCGTAGCTGTTTCACTTGAGTGCAGGAGGTCTATAGCTTCCTTATCAACAGTCTGTGTATTAAAACTGCTGTCAAGTACGCTATATAACTGCTGTGATTCAGCCAATGCCCTGTTAAGTGCTCCTGCATAT
>JABUTA010000221.1 GCA_021443845.1 Parasporobacterium sp. | reverse complement strand
TCCAGAACACTTACTCTGAGACTCTCTCCTGAGTCAGAACCGTTTTCACCGTCTGCCGACTCGCCGCCTTCTGAGGTTCCGGCTGCTTCAGTGGTCACCTCAGGTTCAGGCTGCTGCTCCGGGTTCTGTTCCGTCAACTGCTCCTCATTAACAGCAGTCTCCTGCCGGCCTTTAGTCTTCACTCCAGTTATCTTTGCCATGCTGACTGTAGTCATGGAAAAGCATACTGTCAGCACTATTAACAGGCTGATTATTTTTTTCATATTGCATCCTCCCTCAAAATTCCTCTCGAAAATATACGTTTAATCTTAAGCTGTATTTTACCATAAAACGTATGAATATAAATATACCGGTATCATATCCGAATATCACTGTATCTTCAATATGCTTTATAATATCTGCTGAAGAAAATGCCGTCATTTCTGTACTGTCTTATGGAAACTTCAGCAATTATATGATAAATTATTACACGTACATCCTGATATCAGTTTACGGCTCCTATCAGGATGTTTCCATAATATGATATAAATACAGGAGATTACATATGAGCATATCTAAAGTATATTTTACTGACTTCAGAACTCCCTACGGTGGCCCCACCATGCCTCAGAAGCTTGCCGGACTGGCTCAGAAGGCCGGTATAGCCGATCTGGATCTTGAAGGCAAATTCGTGGCCATCAAGATTCACTTCGGTGAGTTGGGAAATGTCAGCTACCTGCGCCCCAACTATGCCAGAGCCATCGTCGACCTGGTTAAATCCCTGGGAGGCAAGCCTTTCCTTACAGACTGCAACACCCTGTATGTAGGCAGCCGCAAGGATGCTCTGGAGCATCTGGAATGTGCATGGCAGAACGGATTCACTCCCCTTTCGGTGGGCTGCCCTATCCTTATAGGCGACGGTCTGAAGGGCACTGATGATATAGCTGTTCCTGTAAATGGCGGAGAATATGTCAAAGAAGCCTACATCGGACGTGCCATAATGGATGCGGATATATTCATCAGTCTCAACCATTTTAAGGGACATGAAATGACCGGCTTTGGCGGAGCTATCAAGAATATAGGTATGGGATGCGGCTCCCGCGCCGGAAAGAGTGCCCAGCACAACAGCGGCAAGCCCGACATAAAAGAAAAATCCTGCCGTGGATGCAGACTCTGCCAGAAGGTCTGTGCCAACAACGGCCTGGTGTTCGATGAAGCCACCCGGAAGATGACTGTTAATAAGGATAATTGTTTAGGCTGCGGCAGATGCATAGGCGCCTGCAACTTTGATGCGGTATATTTCAAGAATGGTAACGCAGCATCTCTTCTTAACCGCAAGATGGCAGAATATGCCAAGGCTGTGGTGGACGGAAGACCGAATTTCCACATTTCCATTATCACAGATGTATCACCTAACTGCGACTGCCACAGTGAAAATGATGCTCCTATCCTTCCTGATATCGGAATGTTTGCTTCCTTTGACCCGTTGGCTCTGGATCAGGCATGTGCAGATGCCTGCATAAAAGCGACACCTATGCCCAACAGCCAGCTGTCAGACAACCTGAACAGACCGGGATTTGCAGCTGTGAAAAACGACCCATTCACCAACTCTACTCCGGAATCCGAGTGGAAATCCTGCCTTGAGCATGCTGAAAAGATAGGACTGGGATCCAGGGAATATGAACTGATCACAATATAAAATAAAATTCTGTGAAAATTTGTTTTGTCCCGACGACAAGGACCTGCGGCAGCAATCCACCGCAGGTCCTTTTATATCGTATTCATTTGAATCTTCCCGCCCCGATGTGTCTCCCCTCATACTCGGGAATTTACAGGTGCTGCGGGCATTTTCCGGTATTATTTTTCATATTTCCAGAAAAAATCATACACCTGGCCGGAGAAACATTACTGTACTGTCGGTTCCGGCTTCTTGGGATCTTCTATGCCGAATCTGATCTTCAGTCCTTTCAGCAGATCCTTTGGCATCATGATATGGAAGCCGTTTGGGTTCAGCATATATGCCTTTGCTTCCGGTACCAGTATCTTCTCCAGATTGACAAAGGGTACTGCCAGACATTTGTATTTGTTTTCCCTGTTGTATTTGCTCAGCTCCACATTGTCAGTGAACAGTGGCTGGAATACGTCACCATTCTGAGTTTTGAGAATCGGGATTTTGAAGCGGTTGGCTTTCAGTTTTTCGGCATCGGACTCTTCACCCTCCAGGAGCTCTACCGGCATAAGGTATGTTGCCTTCACCATGTTGGCTGCCAGTTCTTCCTCCAGGTCTGACATGTTTTCCTTCTGATCGGCAGGTACCGGTCTTGAAGCCTCCTGCATGAAATAAGTTCCTGAAAGCAGAAGCCCCGGGTTGTCTATGGGGCGCATATGCTTCGGACGGTCGGAAAAATCCTGCTTCTTTATGAAATCGGAAAGGGTTATCACATGCCTTAAGCCATTTTCTACAAATACTATCTCATCAACATTCATGCACAGCAGAGTGTTGAAATATTTCATGCGTTCCTCGGTAGGGAAAACTACGCCCCTCAAAGGCATTTTCTTCTGAAAATAAGGGGCTGCGAATTCCTTCATAAGCTCCTCT
>JABUTA010000220.1 GCA_021443845.1 Parasporobacterium sp. | reverse complement strand
GTTGTTGTAAAGAACAGTACACTTTTCACAGATTCAGCAAAGGAACTGATTCCCGGCAATGATCCCGGAACTCTGACAGCCGGTACTGTACCGGCTGCATCAGTAACGGAAAGTGCGCAGGTATGTATGATCAATTCTGATATTACTGCCCACAGTATGGCAGCTGTCTATATGAATGATGGACAGGATTCCACAGGATTTTATGATGAATCAGCATTATTTGCTTATAACTCAAAATTTAATGCCCTTCACGGTGGAACAGGCGTTTACGTGGGAATATACTGCAATGCATGGATATTCGGAGGCTCGGTAAAAAGTGCTGAGATCGGACTGTTCTCTGAAAATTCAGGAAACATCACATTGGGTACACCTGCCCGGTGCGAGGAAATGGGAGCCCTTGAGGGCACACTGACAGAAGAGGACACGGCAAAAGTCGGAAGCAGAGATGCGGGAACGGTTGTATCTGCCGGACGTAATGCCCTGGTTATCAACAGCACAGACAATAACGATCCGGAACTTTGCAAAAAGTCAGCATCCATTGAGATGACCGGCGCTGCTCTTTTAACAGATCTCTCTCTTTCCGAAAATGTGGATTACGGGGACACACTGAATGCATATATCAGACATACAGCAGGCAGTGTGATACTGGTCAGATCTTCCAATGCTGACATCACTCTCGATAAATGCAGGATAACCCCTGCCTCAGACGGAACCGGCAATATAATCCATACCGTTGTAAGCAATAACACTCAGGGAATGATAAAGGTTCCTGAAGGAGAATCATATCCGGGTGTCAAGGTTAACATGAAGGCCATGATAATATCCGGTGATATCTGCCATGAAGATTATCAGAGAGATATGGATGTTACCCTGGATGCATGCGTGTTCAGCGGCAGTGCAAATGAATATGATGCAGCCCACTGGAATGAGATATCGTCACAGGAAGGCTTTTCTGAGTTCTGCCCGGACAGCTCATATGAGACCCGTCACGGACTGGGAATCATCATGAAATCCGGTGCATCCTGGGAAGTTACTAAGGAAAGCCATCTCAGCAGATTACAGACTGAGAGCGGATGCGAGATAAAGGGTGTCGTATACCTTAATGGCGAAAGAGTACCTGCTGTGCCTGCAGATTACATAGGCGACATAGTGATAAAGCCTGAAGGAGAAGAACAGGAGACTGCGGAACAGGAAACCACAGTCCGAGAAGAAACAACTGCGGCAGAAGAAGCTCACGTACACAGCTGGCAGGAAGTGGCTAACCTTCCTTCCGGATGTGAGACAGAAGGTTACAGATTATTCGAATGCAGCTGCGGCCAGCAGTATACCGAAAGCATACCTGCCGCAGGTCATGATTATATGTACAATGGTTCCATGCCATCCACCTGCACAGAACAGGGCTATATGGAATGGTATTGTATCGTATGCGGAGATTATAAATACGAATACAGGGAACTGGGATCCCACGATTACGAAATGGTATATGCATACCCTGCCAACTGTACGGATATGGGATATGAGGTATGGCAGTGCAGGAACTGTCTTGACATGCAGTACGGATATTATGATGAGTGGGGCAATATGATTTATCCGCCTTTAGGACATATCTGGACGGTATATATTGATTCCGTTCAGCCAACAATGGGTCATTACTGGGAGTGTACACGCTGCGGATATCTGGAGTGGGAGCTGCATTCCGGAAGTCCATGCGCATGCGGCTATACAGGTCCGGTGGGCTGATCATCGTCTCCGACATATTCAAAATCATATATTATTACTATTCTCCGGTCAGAAATGGCCGGAGTTTTTATAAATAAACGGTTCGTTATGGAATAGAAGAGGGATATATGGTATTTTATACCATATAAAAATTGGGGTGTTATGTCTCCGTATAAGGAGTATTCAATTATTATGTTAAGTATTTTATTTAAAAGCGTTCTGGATCATGACAGAGCCTCTGTGGTCATCTGTAATCCGGAACACACTATATTATATATGAATCCGGCAGCTATTAGGAATTATGCAAAATACGGAGGAGCGGAACTTCAGGGTCAGAGCCTTTTGAGCTGTCATAATCCCCATTCGGGAGAAGTCATCAGGAAAGTAACGGAATGGTTCCGGGAAAACCCTGCCAACAACATGATATATACTTTCAGAAATGAAAAAGAGAACAAAGATGTATATATGGTTGCCCTCAGGGATGATGCCGGAAAGTTTATAGGATATTACGAGAAACACGAATACAGAAACATTGAAACTGCCGAAGTGTATGATTTCAGCAGATCACTGATATAAAGGTACACAGATGATAAAACTTGTGGCATCGGATGTGGACGGAACCCTTGTTCCGGAGGGCACGTCACATATTGATCCGGAACTTATGAACCATATACTGGAAATGAAGGAGCAGGGCATCGTATTTGCAGCTGCCAGCGGCAGACAGTATCCCAGCGTATTTAATGCATTCAGCCCGATAAAAGACGACATTATGATCATAGCCGACAACGGGGCATATGTATTTAAGGGCGAAGAACTGCTTCTGTGCCGCAGCTTTCCCGAAAAGACCTGGAAGGCCATCATCACCTACTGCCGCATGAAC
>JABUTA010000021.1 GCA_021443845.1 Parasporobacterium sp. | reverse complement strand
TTGAAATTTCTTTTTCTTCGACATTTCCGGTATAGAAACTGATTATGTTCTCACTTTCGCTGTCAAAAATGCAGCAGCCTTTGAAAACTCCCGGCACGCTGCAGAGGGCAGTTTCTATTTCTCCCAGCTCTATACGGTATCCCCTGCGTTTGATCTGGGAATCCTTTCTTCCCAGGAACATCAGTTCTCCCCTGTCATTATATTCTCCCAGATCTCCTGTTCTGTAGATGATTTCCCTGATCTGAGGCCTTAAGGGATTCTGTACAAACACCTCTGCTGTACGTTCCGGTGCATTATAATAGCCCGGAGACAGGCAGGTTCCCCCTACACATATTTCTCCGTCAATTATTCCCATCCAGGTATTGCTGCAGGGATACCCTATCGGCAGTGAATCTGTATCAGCGAATTCCCGGTCGATGATATAATACGCACATACATCAGTAATCTCCGTAGGTCCGTACATATTGACATAAGCTGCATCCGGGAGATATTTCTTCCATGTGTTAAGGGTACTGCAGTGCATTACCTCTCCGCAGAAAAAGATATTCCTGAGGGCAGGCACCACCTGATCAAGTGCTCCGCTGGAGGATACATTTGCCAGTGCAGAGGGCACCCAGAACAGGGTATTGATTCCCCGCTCCTCAATATGCCTTAACAGTTTTCCCGGAAAAGAAAACAGTGGTGCAGGTATGAAATGAACACAGGCTCCGATCCGTATTGAGGTATAAATGTCCAGCACGGAATTATCAAAGTACAATGGTGCCTGGTTGCCGAATATGCAGTCCTCATCAACCGGAAGTGTGGATGTTGTCCAGTCAATAAAATCAATAACGCTTCTGTGGGTAATTGCCACTCCCTTGGGAAGTCCCGTTGAGCCGCTGGTAAAGAGAACATACAGCAGGTCATTGTCCATATGCTGTGCTCTCAGGGATGCCAGCTGTTTTTCATCCGTTTCATGAGAAATCTCTTCTTCTGCAAATACCGGAACATCTGCAAGTTCTCCGGCTTTTTCCAGATACTTTGCCCCGCATATGATACATGCGGGCTGAAGCACAGATACGATAAGCTTCATGCGCTCGGTAGGCATGGAGGGATCAATCGGGGTATAAAAGCATCCTGCTCTTACAACTCCCTGCATGGCACACAGACAGGCAGGACCCTTCTCCATGAACAGAAGAACACCTGTCTGACGCTTTATTCTGGCAGACAAAAAGTATCCGATCTCTTTTGACCGGATATTAAGCTGTGAATATGTTACTTCACTGTTCTGATCTGAAAAGGCAGGGGCATCAGGTCTGCGCTGTGCTGACGCCTCCAGCCACTCTAAGATATTCCTGGTCATTTCTTTGCCTGGTACCGCTTTACGGTTTCAAGAATGGCTTCGACGCTGTTAAAGTTCTCAGGTTCGATCTCAGATGCTTCTATACGGATGCCGAAAGCTTCATCAAGAGCAGTGATTATAGACGTAATATCAAAGGAATCAATAAGGCCGTCATCTACAAGTGCCTTTTCGTTGGCAAAATCAACATCTTCGTTAATGTCTGTCAATATTTCTACAAGTTTTTTAATATCTTCATTCATAATCTTTCCTCCACCCCCAGGAATATATATTTGCATACATTCCTGAACATATTTGCTGTTTAGTATATCTATTTATGCAGAAAAAAACAACCTGAAGCAGCTTCAAACAGTGCATTTTTAAAAATTCATTTTCTGAAATTCCTCTTACTTATCCGGACTGCCTATGCAGATTATGAAATCGGGTTGACGTACTGCTCCGGATGGTAGTATCATTGTAGGGAACAAAGGCGTTCGTCTGTTTTTTATGTCAGATGAACGCCTTTTATTGTAATTATTCAGCTTACTGTGCCGGACTACCCCACCGGCGGAACGGAGATATTAATGAAATTCACTAAAATGCACGGCCTGGGAAATGACTACATATATATAAATGAACTGCCTGATGATCCGGAAGGACTTTCAATCCGGCTTTCAGACCGGCATTTCGGCATAGGGTCCGACGGGATTGTTCTCATCCTGCCCTCTGAAACAGCAGACTTCAGGATGCGTATTTTCAATGCCGACGGAAGTGAAGCAAAAATGTGCGGAAACGGCATCCGCTGCGTCGGAAAATATGTTTATGACAATGGCCTTACGGATAAAAAGGATCTGACCATCCAGACTGAATCCGGCATAAAAAATCTCCGGCTCTTCACGGGGGGAAACGGAACTGTAAACGAAGTGTCTGTTGAAATGGGCAAAGGTAACGTCTCTGATGATCTCAGCCTTACCATAAAAGGGTCCTATCCTCAGGCCGGCCGTGTACCCTCGGGAATAAAGGTGGGGGGCACTACTGTGGTTACCGGTACCCCGGTATCCGTAGGCAATCCTCATTTTGTTATTTTCGTGGATGATGCAGAGGCTGTTCCTCTGTCTCAGATGGGTCCTGTACTGGAAAAGCACTCTTCCTTCCCGGGAGGCGTAAATGTTGAATTCCTCAGTAAAACCGGTCCGGAGCATTTCCGCATGAGAGTATGGGAACGGGGCAGCGGCATAACCATGGCCTGCGGCACGGGCTCCTGTGCCTGCGTGGCAGCTGCAGCCAGCCGTGGCCTGTGCGGTTTCAATACTCCTGTTGCTGTGGATCTGGACGGGGGAACCCTTTACATTACCGTTCATGAGGATATGTCTATCACTATGAAAGGACCGGCAGCTTCTGTATTTACAGGGGAAATATAATTTTTTCCCTGCTCAGCTCTGTAATATCTGCGGCAATTTCCCCAGATGCCGTATATACACCCCGTATTCTTGACAATTATTTATTCGTTGGTAAACTTATATGTAAGTTATTTTCATCTGACGTTTAAATAATATTCATGCAAAATACGGGGTTTTTATGATATACACGGACGACAACTATATCCTCAGCACTATGAAACAAAGGAATCCGGATTCCCACAAAGGTAATTTCGGAAAAGTCCTTATATTTGCAGGCTCTGTGGGAATGGCAGGGGCTGCTGTTCTGTGCGGCCGGTCTGCCCTGAAGTCCGGAGCCGGCCTGGTGCAGTATCTTCTCCCCTCCTTTGACAGCCCTCTGCTGAATATCCTTCAGATTTCCGTGCCGGAAGCCACCTGCATAACCATGGATTCTCTGAAAGCTTCTTCCGGTTTATCCCCACGTGACTCCTCTTCCATCCCTGATTTTAACGGCTTCAGTGCCATTGCCGCAGGCTCCGGTCTTGGCATAAGCAGGGAAAACAAAGAAATCCTCAGATCCATTATAAAACACTTCCACGGCACACTTGTTCTGGATGCGGATGCTCTGAACATGATGGCGGATGACGCTTCTCTGGCAGATACTGTCCGCAGATCTTCTTCCGATATAATAATCACGCCTCACATCGGAGAAGCAAAGCGCCTTCTGCACACCTGTGAAGGAATTCAGGGTACCGAAAGCCGTATAAATGCTGCTGCCTCCCTTGCTGAAAAATACAGCTGCATTGCCGTGCTGAAGGGTGCCGGAACTCTGATTGCTGAACATCATAAGGACAAACGTCCTGGGTTTGACATTTTTGAAAATACTACCGGCAATCCCGGTATGGCAACTGCCGGTTCCGGTGACAGCCTTACAGGACTCATCGCTTCTCTTGCGGGACAGGGATACACTCCCATGAATGCAGCCCGTATGGGAGTGTTTTTTCATGGTAAAGCCGGAGACCTGGCTGCCGGGGAACTTGGAGAACCCGGAGTTACCTCCTCTGACATCGTCAGGTACATACCCTATGCTGTCAGGAATTACTACAGCAGACTGCAGTAACTTTTGATTTCTTTATGCAGGGAATTCTGACGTTTCCGGCTGATATGCATCTGTCTGAAATGCGTATATGACGAGCCGTTGTAATTCAGGGATGGTGAGGTACATTTGTGCAGGAGACGGATTCGCACCACAAGTGCGTAATCCGTCAGGGACTACTGAGCAGTAAAATCATCAGATTTTACTGCGAATGGTCCCGGCCTGCAGACAAATATACCTCAGCGTCCCATGAATTACAGGCGCAGTCATCCCTAGCATTTCAGACAGATGCATATCAGCCGGAAACAGCACCACTTTTCTGCATAAACTATATTTTCACGGAGAAATTACATGACATTACTTTCATATCAGGTATTCAAAGCAGTTGTAGAACAGGGAAGCTTCATGAAAGCCGCCGGCATCCTGGGGATCACCCCCTCGGCAGTAAGCCATGCCATAGCTTCAATGGAAGATGAACTGGGAACCACACTGTTCATAAGGAGCCGTACCGGCAACAGCCTCACAAACTTCGGAAGAGAACTTCTTCCTTATATAAATTCAGTTCTGAACAGCGAAGAATCCTTAAGGCAGGCTGTATCAGAACTGAGCGGACCGAAGCAGGGCCGGATAAAGCTGGGCACATTCTCATCAGTATGCACAAACTGGATTCCGGATATAATACGTTCCTTCACAAAGGAAAACCCGAACGTAACTATCGACGTTTACGAAGGATCCTACGGAGACAACCGGAACTGGCTCCGGTCAGGTATTGTTGACTTCGCTTTTATTTCCCTCAGTGCTGCCGAAGATCTTGCCTTTGAACCATTATACAAGGATCCCCTGGTATGCATTACTCCTGCAGACTTCAAAAAGTCCTCTTCAGGCCAGTACATAGAAATCGATGATATCCGTGATATGTCATTCATCATGCTTCAGGAATCCGTAGACACCGACATAAAAAATTTCCTCCGGGACAACAGAATAACCTACAGCACCAGAGGTCACATAGAGGATGACCTGTCTGCCCTTGTCATGGTGGAAAGCGGCTTCGGCTGTGCCATCATGCCCGAAATGGTACTGAAGGGTATTCCCTATAATGTAAATGTCTACCATTTCGAGAATCCGGGATACCGCATCATCGGACTTACATCCATTGACCGCACAGTTTTGTCCCCTGCAGCAAGAACATTGTACAATCACATCATAAAAATGTACAAAACTGACTATAAATAAAAGATTTTCCCACAAAAATCATCATTATTATCGGTACCAAAAATCAGAAAATATGATAGAATATACGGTACTGTTGGTTTTTATGCCCAAACTGCGGATATTACATATATCCGCATACATTAATACATATCAGAAAAGGATTATTTATATGGTAGATACTACTCAATTCAAAGAGAATTTTCTCGAAGCACTTAAAGCACTTTACGGCAAACCGGTAGATACCTGTTCAAAATTCGAACAGTATACCGCCCTTGTCAGAATGATTTCCACTACCGCAACTGTCAACCGTTCTATTACTGAGGAGAAGATCCGCAGAAACGAACAGAAAAAAGTTTTTTATTTCTCAATGGAATTCCTCATCGGCAAACTCCTTGAGAACTATCTTTATACCGTTGGCATCTATAATGAAGCTGAGACAGCTCTTAATGAACTGGGAATCAATCTCCGGGATCTTCTGGAACTGGAGCCGGAACCGGGCCTCGGAAACGGCGGTCTCGGAAGACTTGCTGCATGTTTCCTCGATTCCATGGCATCTCTCGGTATCGCAGGCGAAGGTATCGGCCTTCGTTACCGTTTCGGTCTGTTCCGCCAGAGCATAGTTAACGGCCGTCAGGTTGAGCTTCCGGATCCGTGGCTTGAAAACGGATATCCCTGGGAGATCAGCAATCCCGATGATGCAATAATTGTAAAATACGGCGGATATGTTGAAAGAAACTATATCAACGGCAAAATGCAGTTTGAACATAAGAATTACCAGACTGTAAGTGCTGTTCCTTATGATGTTCCCATCATCGGCGAAGAAGGCAAGCATATAGGTGTTCTCCATCTTTATGATGCCCGTCCTGAAAAGGAACATATCGACATGGATGCTTTCAACAAGGGTGACTATGCCCTTGCCATGAAGGAGAAGTGCGAAATCTCCGCCATGACCAGCATTCTTTATCCGGATGATTCCAACGGTACCGGCAAAAAGCTCCGTCTCCGCCAGGAATACCTTCTGGTAGCTGCAGGCCTCGGCAACATCCTTCATGCATATACCGAGCAGTACGGACATAATGACTGGTTTGCACTTCCTGACAGGATCAGCATCCATATCAATGATACCCATCCTACATTATGCATACCTGAACTTATGCGTATACTTATTGATGATGAAGGTCTGGAATGGAACGATGCATGGGATATCACCATGAAAACCATTTCCTTTACCAATCATACAGTACTTCCGGAAGCTCTGGAAAAATGGCCTATCGACCTGTTCCAGTCACTGCTTCCCCGTGTATATATGATCGTCGAGGAAATAGACAGACGCTTCCGTGAATACATGAACAGCAGAGGTCTCTCTTCTGCATCCTTCCTCAAGAAAACCTGTGTGTTATGGGACGGTCAGGTACGTATGGCCAACCTCAGCATCATCGGTTCCCATTCAACCAACGGTGTTGCCGCCCTTCATACACAGATCCTCAAGGACGATGTGTTCAGAAGCTTTTATGAACTGTTCCCTGAACGCTTCAATAACAAGACAAACGGTATCAGCCACAGACGTTTCCTTATCCAGGCAAATCCTGAACTGGGCAAGGTGTTATCTGATGTTCTCGGAGCTGACTGGATACACAATATCAACCGTCTCGGCGAACTGGAAAACCATTTAAATGATCCGGAAATATTATCACGCCTCAGACAGGTTAAATACAACAACAAGCTCAGATTATCCGAATACCTTGAAAAGACCCAGGGCATAAGCCTCAATCCGAATTCGGTATTTGATGTTCAGGTAAAAAGAATCCATGCATATAAGAGACAGCTTCTGTTTGCACTCAAGATAATGTATGTTTACAACCGCCTTGTTGAGAATCCGTATCTTGACATCCAGCCCTATACCTTCATTTTTGCAGGAAAGGCTGCCCAGGGATATTTCTTCGCAAAGGAAGTTATCTATCTGATCAATACCATCGCACAGCTTGTAAACAACGATTCACGGGTAAACCAGAAGATCAAAGTAGTGTTCGTTGAAAACTTCTGCACGTCGAATGCCCAGCTGATCTATCCTGCAGCTGATATTTCCGAACAGATTTCTACAGCAGGCAAGGAAGCTTCCGGTACCGGAAATATGAAATTCATGATGAACGGTGCTGTTACTCTGGGAACTCTTGACGGCGCAAATGTTGAGATTAAAGAACATGTCGGAGATGACAATATCGTTATCTTCGGACTCAAGGCAGATGAAGCCATGAACTACTACACCAACGGCGGATATGATCCGAGATCTGTCATGAATTCAGACCCGCGTCTCAATAAGATCATGACCCAGCTGGTTGACGGTACTCTCAGGGATTCCAACGGAGCTCCTGTAAGCTTCTGGTCCATCTACAGCGCCCTTGCAGAACAGGGAGATGAGTACTTCGTACTGAAGGATTTCGATTCTTATGTGTCAGCATGGGAATACATGGATAAGATCTATGCCGATAAGGACAGATGGGGCAGGATGTCTCTTATGAACATCGCCCGTTCACCTTTCTTCTCAAGTGACAGAACCATTGCTGAATATGCTGATGAAATCTGGCATACAGAACACAGATAAATCCGGTTTGTTTATTTATCACCGAAAAAAGCTGAGGCTTTTTTCGGTGATTTTTTAGTGTAGACAAAATTACAAATATGACGGATAATAATGTCATGTACGGACTTTTGTCCATAATGGGGCAAACAGATCGTAAAGATCAAATTTTATGGAGGGTATTTTATTATGTATGGCAAAGAATGTATAGCAATGCTTCTGGCCGGCGGTCAGGGAAGCCGTCTCGGTGTCTTAACAAGAAACATTGCCAAACCTGCTGTTTCCTTCGGCGGCAAGTACAGAATCATTGACTTCTGTCTGTCCAACTGTGTTAACTCAGGCATCGATACTGTAGGCGTACTTACACAGTACAAGCCGTTTGCGCTTAACAAATATATCGGTACCGGTGAAGCCTGGGATCTGGATTCTCCTAACGGAGGTGCTTCTATGCTTCCTCCTTTCGCTACCGAAAAGGGCGGAAACTGGTATGAAGGCACCGCTGATGCTATTTTCAGAAATCTTGACTTTATTGACTCTTACAATCCTGAGCACCTCCTTATCCTTTCAGGTGATCACCTGTACAAAATGGATTATAATGAAATGCTCCGTATTCATAAGGAAGCCGAAGCAGCTCTTACCATCGCTGTATACGAGGTTACCTGGGAAGAAGCAAGCCGTTTCGGTATCATGAGCCTCGATGACAAGGGTGAGATCTGCAAGTTCTCTGAAAAGCCGAAGAACCCTGACAGCAATCTGGCTTCAATGGGTATCTACATCTTCAGATGGGATGTTCTTCGTGCTGCTCTTCTTGAGGACCATGACAATCCGGAATCAGAACATGACTTCGGCAAGAACATCATTCCTCTGCTGCTGGGTCAGGGCAAGAAGCTTATACCTTACCGCTTCAAAGGTTACTGGAAGGATGTCGGAACTATCGACAGCTACTATGAAGCAAACATTGACCTTCTGGACAAGGGTCTCGGAACTCAGCTCTTCCTTGAAGGAACTCCTGTATTCTCTAACTCCAACTTCTATACAGCTCAGTACATCGGCGCCGAAGCATCTGTAAAGAATGCTATCGTAAGCAACGGCTGCTCTGTTATCGGTGATGTTAATCACTCAATCCTTGGTTCAGGCGTATATGTGGATGCAAAATCTACAGTCAGCGATTCCATTATTCTGCCTGAAGTAAAGATCGGCAAAAACTGCGTAATCAAAAAGGCAATTATCAATGAAGGTGTCAGCATCAAAGACGGTTCTGTAATTGCAGACCCGAACGGCGAGATCATGGTTATCGGCGCTGACAGCGAATATGCGGGGTGATTAAAATGAGCAAGACAATAGGACTTATTACAGCTAATTATGTTAGCGACGAATTTAATATATCCGCTGAAGAAAGAGCATTAGCAGCTGTTCCTTTCGGCGGCAGATACAGACTTATAGATTTTCCGTTATCCAACATGGCCAATTCCGGCATCAATACCGTAGGACTTATCGTACCTTTCAATAACCGTTCTCTTATTGAGCATGTAGGTACAGGTAAGGCATGGGGCTTCGGACGTAAGACTCATTCTCTGTTCATGCTTCCGGGTACCGTATACGGAAAACGGGGTGATAAGAGCAAATTCCTCTTAAAGGATATCATTGCAAACCTGAGATTCTTCAACTATGACAAGCCGGATTATGTTCTCATAACAGGCTCCAACAGAATCTACACCATGGATTACCGTCCCCTTATCGCCCAGCACGAAGCAAGCGGCTGCAAGATCACCAAAGTATTCAAAGGTGATAAATTCATGGACTGCTTCGTTATCAATACTTCCCTCATCAATGACCTGGTTAAATGGTTCAGCAATGTTGATTTCCTGGGCATTACCAGCATCATAAGTGAGTACCTTCCCAATGAAAATGTCGGAAGATATGAATATGTTGGCTACGAACACAGCATCAACAACCTGAAGGATTATTATGAGACTAACTGTGACCTTCTTAAGGAAGAAGTTAATGCTATGCTGTTCCATTCACCCTGCGGCACTATTGCCACAAATATCCAGGACCGCTGCCCGACCTTCATTGCTCCTACTGCAGAGATCAAAAACTCCATCATCGCAGCAGGCTGCCTGATCGAAGGCACAGTTGAAAACAGCGTAATATTCAGAAGCTCCCATGTTGCAGAAAATGCTTCAGTTAAAAACAGCGTTCTCATGCAGCATGCAAATATTGAATCCGGCGCTGCTGTTAACTATTTCGTATGCGACAAGAGAGTTACCGTAACCTCCGGTGTTGCTGTTTCAGGAAGCAAAGAATCACCTTACTTTGCCAAGAAAGGAATGACCATTTAATGCAGATACTATTCGAGGCTTTTGAAGCTGCTCCTTTTATGAAAACAGGCGGCCTTGCTGATGTAGCAGGTTCCATGCCGCCTGCAGTAAAAGCTCTGGGCGCAGATATCCGTGTGATGCTTCCAAAGTCTTCTCTCATTCCTGCCGTGTATGCCGAAAAAATGACATACATTACCTCATTCTTCCTGAATGTGGCCTGGCGCAATGAATACTGCGGAGTTTTCTCACTTGAACATAACGGAATCACATTCTATTTTATCGATAATGAGAAATACTTCTACCGGGGACAGCTGTACGGTGAACTGGATGATGCCGAGAGAATGGCATTTTTCTCAAAGGCATGTCTTGAAGCCTGCCTGCATCTGAATGATTTCGCTCCTGATATCATCCACTGCAACGACTGGCATACAGCTCTCACCCCTGTATTCCTGAGAGAATTTTACAGAGATACAAAACTCGGAAAAGCCCGGACTGTATATACCATCCACAACCTGAAATTTCAGGGATTATATGATCCTTATATTATCGGGGATGTGCTGGGGCTCCATAATACCCCTGCTGATGCACAGCTCCGCCAGAGCCGGGGATACAGCACCTGCTGCAATTTTATGCTGGGGGCATGTCTGTATTCCGACAGGATCACTACCGTAAGTCCGACATATGCTGAGGAGATTGCTACCGAATACTTCGGCGAAGGTCTGGACTGGCTGTTCCGCAAGAGAAAGGACCGGCTGCAGGGTATCCTGAACGGTATCGACTACACCGACTGGAATCCCGAAACCGATCCGTATCTTACGGCAAACTATTCCATAGACAACTTCCGTGAGGAAAAAGTCAAAAATAAGACGGCCCTGCAGGCTGATCTGGGATTGGAGGTTAATCCTGACATTCCGATGTTTGCCATCATCAGCCGTCTTACAGAACAGAAGGGTCTTGATCTGGTAACCTATCTTCTGCCTCATATCACCTCTTCCAATATGCAGCTTGTTGTGCTTGGTATAGGTGATAACAGATATGAAGAAGCTTTCAGCTGGTATTCCAATCTGAATAGTGATAAAATATCTGCGCAGATCAAATTTGACAACTCACTCTCTCACAGACTTTATGCAGCAGCTGATGTAATGCTGATTCCGTCACGATTTGAACCCTGCGGACTTACACAGCTTATTTCAATGCGTTACGGAACCCTTCCTCTGGTCCGGGAAACCGGAGGCCTGAAGGACACCGTTGACAATACCACCGGCTTCTCATTTGTCACCTTTAATGCTGACGATATGAAATATGCCCTGGATTGTGCGTTGGATGTTTGGAACAATAAACGCGAAGAGTGGGAAGAAAAACAGGAAAAAGGAATGAAATCCGACTTCTCCTGGGATACTTCAGCTCAGACTTATTTGAAACTTTATCAAGACATGTTATGTTAATAATTCACAATTCACACAAATCAGAGTACCGACACCCTTTTGGGGCTCGTCCGGTGGGCAGTAAAGTAACCCTTTCACTGTACGCACCGGATGCAGCAGGGGTGAAGGTCAGACTATGGTGGGATGGACATGGAGAAGACCTGATAGACATGTATCAGGTCTCCTCTAAATTTATGGCCACTATTACCCTTCCCCATGAGCCCTGTGCTCTTTTCTACTATTTCATTGTTGATGACAACGGATCGACAGTATATTACGGCAACAACCAGCTGAACCTGGGAGGTCAGGGACAGCTGAGCCTTTGTGCTCCGCCATCATACCAGATTACTGTTTACAGACCCACACCTGTACCTGAATGGTATAAAAACGGCGTGGTATATCAGATTTTCCCTGACCGTTTTGCCAGATCTTCTGACTTTGATCCTGCACATACCGGAACCCTTCCGGATGTCAGGGGGGGCGTTGAAAGAGTCGTTGAAACTGACTGGGACAAGGTTCCTGTCAATGAGTTCGCACCGGACGGCAACATCTGCCGGTGGAGATTCTACGGCGGTTCACTGGATGGTATCACTGAGAAGCTTGACTATCTGGAAAGTATCGGTGTGACCGTTCTGTATCTTAACCCCGTCTTCGCTGCCCGGTCTAACCATCGTTATGACACTGCGGATTATAATCTCATTGATCCTGTCCTGGGTGATGAGGCTTCTTTTGTGAGGCTTGCCTCCGAAGCAAAAAAGCACGGCATCAGGCTGATACTGGACGGCGTATTCAATCACTGCGGGGCAGACAGCAGATATTTTGACTATTTCAATGAATTTTCCGCAAGAACCGGCGAAAGAGGTGCCCGCCGTTACAAAACGTCACCCTACCGTTCATGGTTCGATTTCACCAACACCAGCCCCGGCTACCGCTGCTGGTGGGGAATTGCAGACCTTCCGGATTTTAATACCTCCAACCCGGATTTTGTAGAATTTATCACCGGCAAAGACGGTATTGTACGCAAATGGCTGAGACTCGGAGCCTCCGGCTGGAGACTTGACGTAGCAGATGAACTTCCCAATGACTTCATTAAAGCCATCCGGAAAGCCATGAAGGAAGAGGATCCGGATTCCCTGCTCCTGGGTGAGGTATGGGATGATCCTACCAACAAATACAATTACGGTCACATTATGGAATATTTCTGGGGTGAGGAACTGGATTCCACCATGAACTATCAGTTCAGAGCCTCCATACTCAATTTCATTACCGGAGAAATAAATGCAAACGAATTCTGCGCAAGATTCATGAGCATTGCAGAAAATTACCCTGCCGAAAATTTTTATGGTGCCCTTAACCTTCTGGGAAGCCATGACAGGGAAAGAGTTCTTAACATTCTCGGAGGCAACCGCATGGCAGCTTATGGTTTTGATAACGGTGCCAGATACTCCGACCTTGATGATGAGCATTATAAACTGGCAAGAACCAGATACAAAATGCTGTCCGTACTGCAGTTCTGTCTGCCCGGCGTTCCGGATATATATTACGGAGATGAAGCCGGAGTTATGGGGGGCGCAGACCCGGATTGCCGCCGGACCTATCCCTGGAACCATGCAGATGAAGACCTTGTAAATCATTTCAAATGGCTGGGCAGTTTTTATCATGAACATCCTGTTCTCAAAAACGGAGATTTCAGGCTTACTGATATAAATGATGATGTCATAGCCCTGGAACGTTTTAATGATGAGGAGCATTTCCTTATGTTCATAAACCGTTCCGACAGATATATGGACATAGAGTTTAATGGGCAGACCTACAATCTCTGGGCGTATGATGCAAAGATCATATAATGACCTTCGGGTACTTTAATGTACCGGCATTCAGAAAATTTAAATATTCTGCATACAAAAAGCTTTCCCGGCAGTAATCCTGCCGGGAAAGCTTTTTGTTCGAAACGAAGATTGTAATTATTATTCAGGATCATTCAGCCTTTCGTTGAAAAATCCTCTTGGAGTGTAGGTAGTGTGAAGCAGGTGATGTGATCTTTCACCGCAGGGCTCTCCCAGGTATTCCTTATAGAGCTGCTGGATTGCAGGGTTTTCATGAGACATACGCATGGTCTTGCCCTCGTCCTCTGAATAAAGTGCTTTTGCACGTAATTCCCGGAAATTCTCTACTTCTGTTCTCGGCTGTCCGCCGCCGGCTATACATCCCCCCGGACATCCCATAACTTCTATGAAATGATATGGTGACTTGCCTTCATGTACATCCTTGAGAAGGATATCTGAACCTGCCAGGCCGCTGGTTACAGCTACCTTTACGGTAACACCTTCGAAAGCTGCAAATTCAGGAAGAACATTTTCGAATTTAATCTCTGCTTCCTTGATCTGCTCAAATCCCACGATAGGTGTTACATGCAGATTGTCAAAGGGTATAGGACGTCCTGTTACAAGCACGTGTACTGTACGAAGAGCAGCTTCCATAACACCTCCGGTTACACCGAAGATATCCGCTGCACCTGTTGAAAGTCCCATAGGTGCATCAAATTCTGCTTCCGGCATATTGCAGAAATCAATACCTGCTGTCCTGATCATACGTGCAAGCTCACGGGTGGTAAGAACAGCATCAACATCCGGGATACCGTTATTGCCCATTACCGGACGCTGGATCTCGTACTTCTTGGCTGTACATGGCATTACGGATACTACAAAGAGATCCTTCGGATCCATGCCCAGTTTTTCAGCATAGTATGACTTGATCATGGCACCCTGCATGGTATGAGGTGACTTGCAGGTTGACAGATGACCCAGATCATCAGGCCATGCATGCTCGATATGCTTGATCCAGCCAGGTGAGCAGGAAGTGATCATCGGAAGCACTGCTTCTTTCCCTGATACCGCAGCTGTAAGTCTGTGGAGAAGCTCGGTTCCTTCTTCCATGATGGTAAGGTCTGCGCCCCAGTCTGTATCAAATACATCGTCAAAGCCCATTGCCTTCAGAGCTGCTGCCATTTTGCCTGTTACAGGTGTTCCGCAAGGATATCCGAAAGGCTCACCCAGCGCGGCACGTACTGCCGGAGCTGTCTGAACTACTACTCTTCTGGAAGGATCTGCCAGAGCTTTCCATACTCTGTTGACATGGAAGGTTTCTGAAAGAGCTCCTGTCGGACATACAACTGTACACTGTCCGCACATAGAACAGTCTGTTGTATCAAGAGGAAGACCCATTGAAGGAGATACTACAGACTGGAAGCCTCTGTTCTGTGTACCTATGGCTCCTACCTTCTGAATATCACGACATGCTGTTACACAGCGGCGGCAGAGAATACATTTTGACGTGTCCCTTGTGATAGACGGAGAAATATCAACATGCTTCTCTCTTCTTTCGCCCTGAATACGGTACTCATCAACACCCAGGTCATAACCTAATTTCTGAAGCTCGCAGTTCTGGTTTCTGAAGCAGCCCATACAATCCTTCGGATGATCGGAAATTATGAGATCGTAGATGATCCTTCTGGCCATTCTTACTCTCTCGGTATTGGTGTGGACTACCATGCCGTCCCTTACTTTAACTACGCATGAAGCCTGAAGATTTCTTGCACCTTCGACCTCTACCACACATATACGGCAGGCGCCTATATTATGAATATCTTTATATTTGCAAAGTCTCGGAATCCTGATACCTACTGAATCTGCTGCCTGCATAATTGTAGCATCTTCCGGGGCCTGAACTTTAATTCCGTTAATTGTTAATTCAACCATTCCCTAACCCCTCCTTATCTGATATGGATAGCACCAAATTTACAATGAGAAATACATGTTCCGCAGCGTACGCACTTATCCTGATCAATGTGATACGGCTCTGTTTTGCCCCCTGAAATAGCATTTGCAGGACAGTTGCGTGAACACAGTGAGCAGCGTTTGCATACATCCGGATCGATCTCATACGTAAGCATGTCTTTACATACATGTGCGGGACATTTCTTATCAACTACATGTGCCTCATATTCATCTCTGAAGTATCTGAGGGTTGTAAGGATAGGGTTAGGTGCCGTCTGTCCGAGGCCGCACATTGCAGTATCCTTGATAACATCTGCCAATATCTTAAGGTTCTCCAGATCATCCGGTTCCCCATGACCGCTTACGATTTTCTGGAGTATCTCCAGCATTCTCTTGGTACCTATTCGGCAGGATACACAGTGACCGCAGGACTCATCCTGTACAAAGTCCATGAAATATCTTGCCGTATCAACCATACATGTATTCTCATCCATAACAATGAGACCGCCGGAACCCATAATGGCACCGATTGCAGAAAGGCTTTCGTAATCTACCGATACATCCAGATGATCCTTTGTAAGGCATCCCCCTGAAGGACCGCCGGACTGAACTGCCTTGAATTCCTTATTGTTCTTAATGCCTCCGCCGATGGTGTAGATAATATCACGCATATGGATTCCCATAGGTACTTCTATGATTCCCGAATGCTTTATATCACCTGCAAGGGCGAATACCTTGGTGCCCTTTGAACGGCCTACACCATAGGAGGCATACCATTCAGCTCCCTTTGTAAGGATGACCGGAACGTTTGCCAGTGTCTCAACATTGTTGATAATGGTAGGACATCCGAACAGACCTGACTGGAACGGGAAAGGCGGCTTCTGACGAGGCTCACCCCGCTTGCCTTCGATAGAGTTCAGAAGAGCTGTTTCCTCACCGCAGACAAATGCACCTGCACCGATACGGATCTCAAGGTCAAAATCAAAGCCTGTACCGAGGATGTTCTTACCGAGAAGTCCGAAACCTCTTGCCACTTCTATGGCGTTCTGCAGACGTTCTACTGCAATAGGATACTCTGCACGGACATATACATAGCCCTTATTCGCACCGATGGTATATCCGCCGATCATGAGGGCTTCAATTACGGAATGAGGGTCTCCTTCAAGAATGGAGCGGTCCATGTATGCACCCGGGTCACCCTCATCGGCGTTGCATACTATGTATTTCTGTTCACCCGGCTGTCTGAAGCCTGACTCCCACTTTACACCTGTAGGGAAGCCTGCACCGCCGCGGCCTCTTAAACCGGACTTTTTAAGTTCTTCAAATGTACCTTCACGACCCAGTTCTGTTACTGCTTTTACAAAGCCCTGATATCCGTCATGGGCAATATATTCTTCGATAGAATCATAATCAATGCTGCCGCAGTTACGAAGAGCTATCTTGATCTGATCCTTAAAGAACGGTATATCATCCATGCAGGGGATATGCTCACCTGATGCCTCATCAAAATAAGTGTACTGAGTCTGTACAACACCTCCGACCAGGTGCTTGTCAACTATCTGGACGATCTTCTCCGGTGTCATGTTTACATAGAAGATATTTCCCGGCTGAACCAGAACTGTAGGACCCAAAGCACAAAGTCCCAGACATCCTGACTCAATGATCCGGGCTTCTTCACGAAGACCCCTTGTAACATACTGCTTCTTAAGGGCAGTCATTACCTCTCCGCAGTGGGAGGATATACACCCTGTACCGCCGCATACGATTACTGTATATGAATAATTAGATGTTTCTTCAAGAAAATCCTGTTTAACCTGCTCGAGATCGGAAACACTCTCAAGCCTGCGCATATATTTTGCCATCAGCCCTGTTCCTCCTCTTCCTTATAATAAGATGCTATGATTCCAGGCAGATCCTCTGTGCTGACATTCGGATATACCTTGTCGTCTATGGATACTGCAGGTGCCAGACCGCAGGCACCGATGCATCTGGCAATTTCAAATTTGAACATGCCGTCTGCTGTTGTATGTCCTGCCTTGCATTTCAGCAGATCTTCCATAAAGTCTGCTATCCTTACACCGCCTCTTACATAACATGCTGTACCAAGACATATACGGATATTATGCTTACCGTTTGGTTCTGTTGAAAAGAAGGAGTAAAAGCTTACTACTCCCGATACTGTCGCAAGGGGTGTCCTGGTTTCCTCTGATACGATTTTCTGAACCTCCAGAGGCAGATACCCGTATGAATTCTGTACTGCATGAAGAATCTGGATCAGGCTGTCGCCCTTTTCCAGATGCCTTCTGGTGATGTCCCTTACTTTTGCAAGTCTTATATCAGCTGCAGAAGTACCGGTGTTCTCTCCCATAATAATTCCTCCTCTGTAATTACTTATCTTCGTCTGCTAAAGGTTTCTTTGTTTTTAAATTGTATAATCGTTTGTACAATCCGAAAAACTTTGTTGAATATATCACAATGATTATTGTGTGTAAATCGATATTTTAAGGTTTGAATATTTTTACAAAA
>JABUTA010000219.1 GCA_021443845.1 Parasporobacterium sp. | reverse complement strand
CTTATCAAGAGCGCTTTCCACGAGGCCCTCAGCAGTGACCCCACCGTATTTTTCAATAAGTTCTTTTTCAAGGGAACCTGAATTAACTCCGACTCTTATGGGGATGTTCCTCTCTTTTGCACAGCTTACAACGGATCTTATATTGTCTTCAGAACCGATATTTCCGGGATTTATACGTATTTTATCTGCTCCGTTTTCCATTGCTGCCAGTGCCAGCCTGTGATCAAAATGTATATCGGCAACTATGGGAACAGATATCTCTTTTTTTATCGTCCTGAATGCCTCAGCAGCTTCGAATGTGGGTACGGCAGATCTTATGATATCACAGCCTGCCTTTTCCAGAATATGTATCTGGTCAATCGTGCTTTTTATATCTTCGGTTTTTGTATTTGTCATGGACTGGATGGCAATGGGATTGCCTCCTCCTATTTCCACGTTTCCTATACGTATTTTTTTTGTATTTTCTCTGCAGATCATTTTATTTATATTTCCTGTTAGCTGTTTTGCTTCATTCTGTTCAGAAGAATTTGGTCACATCATTAATAAGAACGGCAATCATCAGAAGAAAGAGCAACCCGGCACCTATGACTGTAACAATTCCTTCTATTTTTCTCGGAACCGGTTTTCTTGTAATGGCTTCAATGATAAGGAGAATGAATTTGCCTCCGTCCAATGCAGGAATAGGAAGCAGATTAAGAACACCCAGATTGGCACTGAGCATCAGCATGATAGACAGCATATTTATCAGTGTCACAAAAAATCCCGAACTTACGGAAGCAGTATATGTGCTGTCTACAACCTCTACAATTCCCACAGGACCTGAAAGCATATCAAGAGAGCCTTTACCGGAGAAAAGAATTCCCAGACATTTGATTACAGTAACTATCTGATACTTCATTTCCGCAAAACTGTATTTCAGGACTTCTCCTACAGAAGCCTTTACGTTTGCAGTGTTGTAGGTAAATCCCAGAAGATATGAACTGGCCGGTTCCGGACTGACGGAAGCATGCATATTTCCCCCATGACGAAGGAAATCTATTTCAATCTGTTCACCTGTTATTGGATTATTGTTGAAATATTCGTATAATTCAGTGCCGCTGCCGATGGAATTACCGTTAATGGCAGTTATGATATCCTCGGGACGTATACCGGCCTTATCCATAGGGCCGCCTTCGGTAACCTCAACAACTGCTGCAGGATTCTCGTCAGCATAGTACGAAAGACCCACTGCGAAATATTCATAACGCATAGGCCTGATATCAGCTGAATATGTCTGTCCGTCCCTTTCATATCGGATCTTTACATTTTCCGTGTCTGCATTAAGGGGGTTGATGAAATTTTCAAGATAGATTTCCCTGCCGAAACTGATACCGGTTCCATTGTATTCAGTGATAATATCACCTTCGCGAAGTCCGGCTTCATAAGCAGGTGAACCTTCGGCAACATTCAGTACCGTGGGAGGATCAAACCCTGCTGACCCTATGATGATTACCGCAAGAACCCATGCGAGCAGAAAATTAAAAACAGGTCCTGCAAGAGTTATACTCATTCGTGCCCATACAGATTTGCTTTCATAGGACCGTTCATCATCTGTGCCTGCATCCTCATCCTCAAAGGCTCCCAGCATACGGCAGGAGCCGCCGAATGGAATTGCTTTCCATGAAATGAGCATGCCTGATCTGCATTTATGGGATATGATCCTGGGACCGAAGCCTATGGAAAACTCTTTTACAAAAACTCCGTTCTTTCTTGCAATTATAAAATGTCCGAATTCATGGACAATAATAAGTATTCCGAGAATTATTATTGAAATAATAATACTAACAAACGTCATTTATAATATCCTCACCTGTTTTGATGATCTGCTCAAGTGTCGGATTGCTGATCACATTATGAGATTTCATTTTTTCTTCGATCCAGTCTTTGATTCCCATTTCGATAAGCTTGTCCCAGGTTTTTGTGTCTGTCAGCATGTGCATAAGATAATAATCAATATAGTCTGTCTGAAGTCTGTGAAGTTCTTCCTGAAAAATTTTTTCTGCACCTGCCACAGATTTAATAAGATAATGGGGAAGCTTTGTAGCTATGTAGACCTGATCTCTGATGCCGAGGGTTTTCAGGGCTTTTCCCACAGTTTCTTCGCTGGAACCATAAACATAGGCAGTATCATAATAATTGACACCACCATCGAAGGCACGCTTGATTTCCTCTATTGCTTTTTCTACATCCATGTGATTGCCTTTTTTGGTGAAGCGCATGCAGCCGAAGCCCAAAAGAGAAATTTCGGTACCATCTTTAAATTTTCTGTATTGCATTTGAAATCTCCTTCAATAAGTGTGTTTTTGTTCGCATGATTACTTTAATATTTATAATATCTGTGAACAATGATATTTATTATAAAACATTATAGTGCAATAACTTTAAATGTTGTATAATCAATTTATATATGTGGAGAAATGTTGTGAATTAAAATTAACAATACTGACAAAGCATAACGGAGGAATGTAATGGGTTCAAATGGTTTAAATGAAATGCAGATTTCAGCCCTTGGGGAAGTGGCAAATATCAGCATGGGAACTTCAGCAACAGCCTTGAGTGCATTGGTAGGAAATCTGCTGGTTGA
>JABUTA010000218.1:4181-6847 GCA_021443845.1 Parasporobacterium sp. | reverse complement strand
TTGAATATACTGGTTCTTTATACAGGTAAGGGCTGAATTAAGTAACAGTACTCCCTGCTTCTCCCACGATAGTAAGTCTGGTGCAAAGGTAATGAGATTATGTGGAATATTCAAGTCTATTACTGACTCTTTAATAATATTTAGTGAAGGACTTAATTCCTGTACAGTATTCTCATTAGCAAAGGCTATACCTGTAGCTACTCCTTCCTGTGGATAAGGGTCCTGACCTAATATAATAAGTTTCAGTTTGTTATATGGGCATTCCTTGAAGGCTTTAAATATGTCTCTAAAGTTAGGGCATATATCATTTCTAACTCTTGCCACCTTT
This sequence comes from Parasporobacterium sp., assembly GCA_021443845.1. Lineage (GTDB taxonomy): Bacteria > Bacillota > Clostridia > Lachnospirales > Lachnospiraceae > RGIG5612. Next base: position 6,519 of record JABUTA010000218.1, on the reverse strand, counting down.
ATCATCACTGCATCAAGCTCCTTCTCAGGAATAACCTTCATCCAATCTCCAAAATAATCTTGCTTACTCATGTCTTATTCCAAGTATTTCTAATGATTTGTTATATAATTCCTCGCCTCCTGAGCCGTCACTGCTCTGACTTGCCTCTCTCTTGGCAGCCTCCTTGACCTCAAGACTGTGCATCTTCTTCTGTATAATCTTTAGACCATTCTTTATGGTGGTGATATTGTTAAGGTCAAGGTCATCAGGAACAAACTTCCTGCCGAACTCATCAAGTCCGTTTCCCCACATCCTTGAAGGTTTGCTACATCTTGCAGAACCGTACCACGAGTCATAGTTTGCGGGGAATACAGTCTTCATATATTCCACAGCATCGTCATACTCCACATTTATATACCTCAGCATTATATCTACAACAATGAGTTCCGTAAGTATCTCAGTATGCTCTATGTTATACTTTCCCAGCTCAATAAGTATAGCCTGCTGAAGCTTGAACAGGTCAGGTTTTAGCTCTACATACAGTGCATCAGCCACATTTCTCATATAGTCTGAGTTTGATGGACTTGTATATATACTGGCTTCAATTATCCTGTGTACCTCCTTATAGGACTCCTTAAGTGAGTGTTTGAGGGAGTGTCTAAACCATTTCTCATTACGGCACTTGTTGAGTACACTGCACATCAGGACCTCAACTATCTCAGCAAGTATGTAGCAATTACCGAGAAGTCCTCCGCACATATTTATGGCAGCCTCCTCCTTCTGCTTGAGTACTGCAAGGTCTAAGGTCTTTAATGTATTGATATCCTCAGGTCTGTCTATCTGATGACTTATCATAGAAATAAATAATAAAGGAAGGTCTTTCAACCTTCCTTGATTATACAAACAAATCTTTCAGTCTCTGAAAATCACGCTTGTCGGTAAGGGATTTGTAATAGTCACTGAAGTCCTTGCATTTACCTAAATCAGGAATCACTGCCTTGAATCCCGTTTCCTCAGACAACCTGACGGTATTCCTTATTCCAGGTTCATCAGTATCAAACGAGACATAGATTCTGCCGTATCTCTCCTTGAGGTTCTCTATGGCAGTCCTGCTCATACGGAAACCTTCTCCAGGAGTGGCTATTGCAGGTATCCCTAACTGACAGGATATGCATAGAGCATCCTTCATTGAGGAACAGATGACAAGGATATCTCCCTTGTAGGGAATCTTTGTCCATAAGGCTATCACTGAATGGTCTTGACAGCTACTCCACTTATACTGCTGTGAATATGGCTGGTAAATCTTGATTGTAGTGATACCTTCCTTATGTTCCACATAGGCGTATGCATATTTATGGACTCCATAGACTATTCTCTTGTCTCCTATAGTGACAATCTTATGACTTATGGGATATATATCCGCATATTTGAGCCATTTCAATGTTATACCGTAGCTTTCCCAGTACTCCATATCATAGTCTCTCCATTCCCGTACCTTACATTCAAGGTTTCTTACGGACTTTGAAGACTCTCCTATGCCATTTATAGCCAGGCTTTTCCTTATATTTAGAAAGCCTGGTTCCTTTATATCCCTGCTTATACGAAGAATGCACTCTGTGTAGCTACATCCCCATAGAAGTTCAAGCAAGTCAATCAGTCCTCCTCTCTCACCATTACTATAATCCGTCCATCTGACAGTCTTGCCGTCTGGAGTATATATACCGAATGAAGGATGACTATCCTTTCTTAAAGGACTTGATATCACACAGGGAATCATAGTGATTCCTAGATAGTGTGAAATGATGTCCACCTCACTGGTCCTGCTCAGTATCTCAGGGTAGGTGACCGATGACTTGCCTGTACCTATAGCCATAAGACTAACCGTTTATTCCATTACATATCCCAAGGACTTGCACCATCTGAAGCAAATGGGTCTGATGCTGCTGGTGCTGGCTCAAATGTTGTAGCCTCAACTACATATTCCTTAAGCTCACATACCTCAAATACTGTATTAGGATACGCACCGTTGCTCTTTCTCTCCTTCACATCCTTCTCAAGACGGTCAAAGGCTGTAGAGTTATTACGGAGCACCATACTTGTATATACATCCTGATACATCTTACCCTCATCAGTAGTACGGATACCATAGAGGAGCTTGACCTTGTTTGCAGGCATCAGTGCAATGGCATCCTTAACCTCACCGAACTTACCTGAGAAGTAGTCTGTGATATGCTCAAGACGGCATTCATATTCCTCAGGATTAGACTTCATTACCCAAGTACCATTCTTATAGTCCTGTACATTACCGATATTGAGGTAGTTTCTGAGGAAGTTGGTAAGGTCCTCCTCACCTACATAG
>JABUTA010000218.1:0-2416 GCA_021443845.1 Parasporobacterium sp. | reverse complement strand
TCCTTGAAGAACCTGGTTACTGTATAATGTACATCAAAGGAAAGCTCATCATTGTATCCAAAGGTAGGAAGCACATTATCCAGACTTATAAAATAGTCAGGATTAGGTATGTCAGATACCTTCAGACTGTTTATAATCTTTTCCTTTATCTCTTTCGTAATCTCAGGAAATCCCTCAAACATAAACTCCACCAAGCTTGGACGCTCGTGAAGGAGTAGCGCAAGCCTTTCAGCCAACGCCTTCTTGTCTGACTTTATCAGCTCCGTTATACCTATTTCCAATAATTTCTTATTTAAACTCTCCATAGCGGTTACAAAGATAGTTTATTTTATCCACTTTACAAAATAATTTCTCAATTTATTTGTGAATATGATGAAAGTTTTCTGTACTGTGGGATTCTTTATGTTATTCACAAGCATATATACCTTGGATAGGGCATTGATATCCTTAGGAACGGGCAGTTCCATAAACAGGTTTACAGCACCGTCAAAGTATAGAGGAGCTATATCATTACTTTCACCTTCTCTATCCAGCACTACCTCAAGGAATCTTGCACTGCTTTTCAGCTTGGTGATGTCGTATCCTAAATATTCAGGAAGCTCAAAGCTGAACGGATTGGTGATGCCCAACATTACCGAACAGTCCTTTGCAGTATATTTACTATCTGCAAGTCCTGCGGCAGTAGGTCTTATCTTGTTGGACTTATATGCATCCAATGAGGTGGTCTCTGTACTCTGTTGCTGTACTATCACTGGTATGTAATGAAACCTGTTCCTGAGTATTATCATATACTCTGACAGCATATTTATGGACTCTCTCAAAGACTTCTCCTTCTCAGTACTGATTAATGAGACATGGTCTACTATTGATATCACATACTCCTTAGGGTCATTAGGTTCATACCAGTCAAATGCCTCAACCTCCTGTACATTACCTGTCTCCTTGTTGGTTATGGATATGGTCTTCTTATGTATCTTACCGTTATCCTCTGCATATTTAAGCATAGTCTTGTATATACCTGTAGGATTACGGTTATCCATAAACAGTACATTATCCTCATAGAACTGTAATATATCCCTGTACTCCTTACTATGCAGTAAATCAAGGACTGACTTATCAAGGACCTTATCTGCCTGAGTGGACTTCAAGTCCCTTGGACTTATCCTTATCTTGTGTCCTGACATAGTATATAGGAGATATGCCATAAATCTGAGCGTTATGTTCTCAGGAGTCTCCTCAAGAGGAAAGTAGAATATCTTTATATGCATCTGCTCCCTATGCTCATAGGCATATAATATAGGAGTATATACGAACAGGAAGTTGGTAACCTGCGTCTTAGATGACTTCGGTGCGCCTGTAACCAGATAATACTTATCCCTCTCAATACCAGGAAAGGAGTTCTTGAATCTCGTAAAGGGTGCAGGTATGCAGTTAATGCTTCCGTCAAGTATCTTCTTCCTTCTCTCTTCAAGATTATCCAACACCCTATCTATAAGGCTGCTCATAGAACACTTTCTTTATGTGTATCTTTCCACAGTTTGTACATCTATTGATATATATTACGGTAGTGATATCTCCTCTCGCATCCCTTACCTCACGAGTCTCGTGAAGCTCATACTTATGTGCTCCCACAAAGCACTTTAAATCCTGGCTCATAGTCCCACTATCAACTTATGTGCAAGCTGTTCTCCAGCTACACCGTATTTCTTACTAAGCTCCTCCCGTACTGAATTATGTACGAGATTCAATGCTCTTGTCACAGCAGGGAGTGAACCTCCTCTGCATAATCTCTCAAAATTCTCTGCTTGTCTGCTCATTTTTCAATAATTATTAGTTCTGTATTACCTCAGTCTCATCGTCAGTCCATCCCTCACACTGTTCAAGCCATTTCCTGATATAATAGTCACTGACCTTTTTCTTGTCCTGAAGAGTGAGAAGAAGAGATTTAAACTCTTCAATAATCCGTAATGGAGTAAAGAACTCGTTGTCCTCTGCCACTTGGGCGAAGTCCGTATCACTGAAATCATCAGGTTCCTCTACTGTCTCTACGGTAAGCTCCCCATCCTCATAGGACTTCTCTGCATATCTGCATCCTGGTATGAAGTCAGTGGTACAGCAGACCTTGCTCTTGCTCAATGTCTGGCTTATACATACATCAACATCAGCTTCAGGATGTTCAGGCTGGTTATAGGGAGCATTCGGGTCATGCTCTGCTCCTGGTGGGTAATTATTCATAATCTATATGTGCTTTAATAGTTATTATACTAAACCAGATTCGTCATCCAGTCATCATTGTTGTTCTCTATACTGTCAGCATTCTCTATATAGGACAGAAGCTGAGAGGATTCATCAGGAATAAGCCTGTATATGAAGTACTTCAACAACTGCATATATTGGTAGTTACCGTTGAAGGAGG
>JABUTA010000217.1 GCA_021443845.1 Parasporobacterium sp. | reverse complement strand
CTTAAAGAAAAATTATGGCGCATGTGCCGCCAGAATAAACTTGCTGCGATATCAGCGGTTGTAATTATTGTTGTTATCCTCTTGGCAATATTTGCACCATTGATCGCTCCTTACGGAGAGGCTGAAACAAGTCTTACAGAAAGACTTACAGGACCATCGGCAGCACATTGGTTCGGTACAGATTACCTTGGACGGGATGTCTTTACAAGAATTCTGTTCGGAGCAAGAGTATCACTTATTGTCGGTATCATGCCAAGTATTATTGCACTTTTAGTCGGCGTGATCTTAGGACTCCTTGCCGGATATATCGGAGGTTGGGTTGATTACATAATAATGCGTATTGCAGATGTAATGCTGTCAATTCCGTCATTACTCCTTGCGATGGTAGTCATGTACATAATGGGAACAAGCGTTGTTACATTGTTTATTGCACTTTCTCTTACAAGCTGGGCTTCGGTTGCCCGTGTCGTAAGATCACAGACACTTAGTCTTAAACAGACGGAATATGTTGAGGCCGCAAGAAGCATCGGCGTTACGAAGTGGAAGATCATGATCACACATATCATGCCGAACTGTATTCCAAGCCTCATCGTATTGTTCACACTTAACGTACCAAGTGCAATCCTCTCAGAGAGCTCACTGAGTTTCCTCGGTATCGGTGTTCAGCCGCCGGCAGCTTCCTGGGGACTTATGGTTAACGAGGCGAAACAGTTCCTATTCACAAGCCCCTGGCTCTGTCTTGCACCGTGCCTTATGATCATGATCGTTGTTCTGGCATTCAACTTCTTAGGTGACGGCCTCAGAGACGTTCTGGATCCATATATGAAGAATCAGTAAATTGCAGCTGCGTATGTACGCATTTAATGGAGATAAAATGGAGAATATAAACAATGTTCTGGAGATACGCAATCTTAAGAGTTACTTCTTCACAGAGAAGGGTGTAGCTCCTGCGGTTGACGATATTGATCTGGATATTCCAAAGGGGAAAATAATAGGTCTTGTAGGTGAATCCGGCTGCGGCAAGAGCATGACAGCCAAGTCGATTATGGGTCTTCTTAAATTCCCGGGTAAAATTGCAGGTGGTTCCATTATGTTTGGTGACCGGAATCTTGCCGGATTAAAAGACAGGGAACTGCGTAATTACTGCGGTAATGATATCAGTATGATCTTTCAGGAACCGATGACAAGTCTTAATCCTGTATTAAAGGTTGGGCGTCAGGTAAGAGAAACACTTCTTGTTCATGATAAATCATTAAGTAAAGCGGAGGCCAGGCAAAAAACAATCGAGATTTTCGGCAGCGTAGGTATACCTGAACCGGCGAAGAGATATGATGCTTATCCTCATGAGCTTTCCGGTGGACTCCGTCAGCGTGTTATGATTGCCATGGCTATGATCTGCAGACCGAAGCTTCTTATTGCCGATGAACCGACAACCGCACTTGATGTTACGATCGAAGCCCAGATCCTCAGACTTATGAAACAGTTAAGGGATGAGACAGGAACAAGTATCCTTATCATTACCCATAACCTTGGAGTAGTTGCAGAAATCTGTGATTATATCTATGTAATGTATGCGGGGAAGATTATGGAGCAGGCTGAAACCTTCGAAATGTTTGACCATACTGCTCATCCATATACGAAGGGACTTTTGTCTTCCATTCCAAGAATCGGCAACAATCCGGAAAGACTTCATACGATTCCGGGCGTAGTGCCTAATCTTCTTCATCTTCCTAAGGGATGTGCATTTTGCAATCGCTGTGAATATGCGGACGAGAGATGTCAGAATGAGAAAGCAGAACTTACCGAGATCAGTCCGGGCCATTTCTGCAGATGTTTTCGGGTTGAATCATCAGGAAACAGGGAGGTGTGATAATGAACGGGAAAGAAATACTCCTTCAGGCCAAAAAGGTTTCAAAAGAGTTTCCGACCAAGAACAGGAATGTTAAAGTTCATGCTGTAACAGACGTGGATCTTACAATATATAAAGGTGAAACATTGGCCCTGGTAGGTGAATCCGGATGCGGCAAGAGTACATTGGGACGAACACTTATCAAGCTTCTTGATGCAACAGGCGGCTCTGTTGAATTCAAAGGTCAGGACATCACCAAAATGAGCGACAGGGAATTCAAGGCTCTAAGATCCAAAATGCAGATGGTATTCCAGGATCCGTATGCTTCGCTTGATCCACGTATGACAGTAAAGAAGATACTTGCAGAGCCTCTTGAAACTTATAAGGTATGTAAAGATAAAAAAGAACTTGAGGAACGCATCAAAAGCCTTCTTCAGGAGGTTGGTGTTCCTGTGGAATTCATCAATCGTTATCCTCATCAGTTTTCCGGTGGACAGAGACAGAGAATCGGTATAGCAAGAGCATTGGCTCTTAAGCCTGAACTTATTATCTGCGATGAAGCGGTAAGTGCGCTTGACGTATCCGTGCAGAGTCAGGTCCTGAACCTGCTTAAGGATCTTCAGAAGGAATTTGGCCTTACATATTTATTTATCGGACATGACCTCTCTGTTATCAACTTTATTGCGGACAGAGTATGTGTAATGTTCCTTGGATCTGTGTGTGAAATTGCTGAAAAAGAAGAACTCTATGCCCATCCGCTGCATCCATATACAAGTTTCCTTTTAGACGCGATACCACAGGCTGATCCTCATCTCAGGGATTCCAA
>JABUTA010000216.1 GCA_021443845.1 Parasporobacterium sp. | reverse complement strand
TAGCCAGTTGCCACAGTTACCGGTGTTCGGTAAGTGTGGTTTTTCTATTTTCAGAGAAAAATTAATTATCAACAACGTAGAGGAGCTAAAAATGGTCAAAGGTTTAAGGAGAGTTTTAAGCATATTACTGTGCTGCACCCTGATGGTGAGTTATATGCCTGCAACATCGTTGTGGGCGGGCGACAGTACGGTATATGCGGCAACGCAGACGGTTAACATCAACATCACCGACATGCCTGCCGGACTGAACGCCACAATAGGCTGGGTTCATTTCGGTACAGATTCGTGGGGTGGAAAGCAGGCGCAGGAATCGCATATGCAGACATTACAGGATGGTCCATGCACATTTGATGACAGCGATAGACCATCGTGGTGGACGGTTACCGAATCCTGTATCTGTGTCAAGGTTGGTAACCCCCAGGCAGGCTACACCTATGTAAAGTCGGGAATGGTCTTTGCAGAGAACGGCAAGTATTATCAGCTGAAGCTTACAGATAATGGCAGCAGCATGGACGTTTCAATCAAAGAGTACAGCGTGTCGCCAGGTAAGCCTCAGACTACGGGAACCGTCCTCGGCGAGGTTATGGACTACGGAATTCTCGCTAATGAGATGACGATTACCGGACACTTCGAGACCAATTTCGCAACAAAGTTACTTAAGAACGCTACCGGAGTAAACGGACCTAAAACCACCGGAAGCGGAGGTTACACTTACATTGGAGAATACACAGGCTCCGGTTTTCAGATGGGCAAGGGATCAACAACGGGCAATCCGGCAAGAGACAATGATCCTACTTCCCGTATGGTAATCTATACGACAACAGACGCACAAACCAGAATGGGACAGAGTGGCGTGTCTGATGGTGTTAGAATCGATACCACGTACACCAAGCAGGAGATTAATGACTACATTGACGGCATGATGGATCTCGTTAAGAGCAACTCCACCAAGATGTTTAACGAGACGAACCAGATAGACGTTACTATGGTAGTAACAAAGGACCCTGGCGGAAGAGGACGTAAATATGTTGATATTCAGACACTTTCCGGTGGGGCGCCGGGGACTTATTATCTCCAGTTCGATCCGGGCGAATATGACAGCAGCTGGGCCGATGCTACATTTAATCTGGGACCCGATCAGAACGTAGTACTCAATATTCCTGATACAGACGTCAACCTGTATAGGTATTTTATATCTAGGAACGGTAAAGAATACGATGCAGGAGGAGATTCTTCCAAGGATGGTGCATCCAACGGATACAGCAACTATCATGCGCAGACAATGATTTTCAACTGTCCGAATGCAACTGCAGCAAGAACTGCCGGAGCATTTGACGGAACAGTAATTGCGCCTTATGCAACCTATGACAACAATGCAGTAGCATCAGGATGGCTTATCGTTGACAAGTTCAATTCAAACAGCTCCGAGTGGCATCTTATGTACAACGATCTCCCGAGAACAAACGGGGGCAATCTTGTAATTAAGAAAACCTTTGCAGGAGACATAAGTGCTTCCGACCTGACAGAGGAACAGAAGGAAAGCATCAAGTTTACCATTACAGGTCCTAGCAATTACAGCAGGACAATTACATATGACAAATTCATAAACGGCAAGTACACCCTCTCCGGAATCAATGTGGGTGAATATACCGTAACAGAATCGAACAAAGTCAATATTACCGGCTATACCCTGACCGTAACGGGAGAAGGCAAGTACAAGGTAGAGAACGGCAAAAGCCCGGTAGCCACAATTACAAACACATACGAAAAGCCTAAGGGAAGCCTGAAGCTGAACAAGGTTGTTAACGGCTATAACGGAACAGATAAGACTTATAAATTCACAGTACAGGACTCTAACGGCAAGTATGTCAAGGAAGACGGAACCTTAAGCACCTCCAAGTACGAAATCAGCGTAACGGCAGGTACACCTGTAACGATCAGCAATATGCCTCTGGGAAAATACACGGTAGCAGAGGATAAGACGGATGCTGCGAGAACGAATTACGATCTGCAGGTTACAGGCGACGGAGACGTGACTATATCGAACAGCACACCTGTAAGTGTAACAGTCACCAACAACTATACCGAGCATAAAGGTAACCTGGAGCTTAACAAGTCAGTATCCGGCTACAACGGAACAGACAAGACATATAAGTTTACGGTTAAGAACCCTGACAGCAAGTACATCGATAAGGATGGAAAGGTAAGCAGCACTGCAGTTGAAATCAGCGTAACGGCAGGAACACCTGTGGAAATCAAGAATCTGCCGGTAGGTAACTACACCGTATCCGAGGTGGCAGCATCAGCCGCCAGGACGGACTACTCGGTTTCAATCTCCGATGATGTAACAGCAACTGTAAAGAAGGGCGATACAGCTGTAGCAACAATCACCAATACGTATACACCGAAGACAGGCTCTGCAGATCTGAAGGTAAAGAAGACCGTAACCGGAAATACCTACAGCCTCGGCGAGGACTTCTCCTTCACATTGGCAGAAGTCGATACTAACGACAAGTCCGGCTACACAATGCCGGGATCTACAGGTCTGACAAAGACTGCTAAGGACGGCGGCACGGCAGCCTTCGATGCAATCACCTTCAAGAAGTCAGGAACGTACTACTTCACGATTACAGAGACCGGCGGTTCAACCACCGGCATGGACTACGACACTGCAGCAAAGTACGCCAAAGTCGT
>JABUTA010000215.1 GCA_021443845.1 Parasporobacterium sp. | reverse complement strand
CCGCCGCCGATATGAGCTACTACGAAGTTGCAGTCTTCATACTTCTTGCCTAATGTCTTAGCATGCTGGATAGCTGTTTCCTTCTGATTTAATGCATGAAGATGAACATTTCTGAAGACGCCTGTAAGACCTGTCATACGGGCTTCAGGAATGATCTCGTCTGTGTCAGGCGGGTTTACAACATATGCAGGGCATTTATATTCATCAGAGAATAACTTGGCAATCTGTGGTCCTAACTGAGCAGGATGCTGAACACCGTTAGCTCCGCGAACCGCATGGTCGAAAAGTACTTCATTGATTCCGTATACTCCGCCTTCTGAAGCCATAAGTCCGCCGCCGCGGCCAACTACAGCATCAAGACCTGTAAGGTCAACACCATTTTCAGCAAGCATGTTCTTGATCATGGTGAATCTGAAATCTAACTGGTCTGAAATTTCTTTAAATTTAGCAAGATCTGAAGCATCGTGGTTTACATTTGCCCCATAAAGCTTCTCTTCGCCCTGGAAAACCGCAATCTTAGTTGAAGTTGAACCCGGGTTGATAGCTAATACTTTATATGATCCCATTTGATTGTCCTCCTAAAAAAATAAGTTATGGCACACCGGTCAGGGCATGCCATAACCCCAAATAGTAAAATTGATTACTTTAAGCCTGCTGCTCTAACAGCGCTGATAACGATGTTGCCCTTGATTTCAGAAACAGGAGCTCCTCTTGAGCAGTCACAAACAACCTTGTTGAAGCCCTGAAGCATAGGACCGTATGCATTAGCATGGCCAAATGTCTGGATGAGCTTAACACCTGTATTGCCAACGTTAAGATCCGGCCATATAAGGATATTAGCCTGACCTGCAACCTTGCTTTCTCTCTTAACTTTCTTAGCTGCTACATCAGGTTTAATAGCTGCATCAAGCTGGAATTCACCGTCGATGTCAAGGTCAGGACGACGCTCCTGTGCAATTGCAAGAGCTGCTTTAACCTTGTCAACTAATTCGCCGATACCGCTGCCGTCTGTTGAATAGCAGATCATAGCGCATCTTGGAGTCCATCCAAGGAGAGACTGCATTGTCTCGCAAGCTGAAATTGCGATAGATGCAAGTTCCTGTGGGTTAGGATTCTGGCAAACTGCGCTGTCGCCGATAGCCAGAAGATTTCCTTCCGAACCTTCCCAGTTAGGGATTTCGCAAAGGCCGATTGATGAAATAACATCAACATTCGGATTAAGTCCGATAATTGACATACCAGCAAGGATTACATCACCTGTTGAGTAATCGATTCCGGCAAATGTTACTTCTGTATCACCAACTGCCTGCATAACCATTGCAAACTGAAGCTTGTCAGCCATACGACGGTTAAGTGCTTTTTCTTTAAGTTTTGTATCAGGAAGAGCTGTATATTTAGCAATAAGCTCTGCCTTGTATGCTTCATCATTAATGTCAACATATTCAAATACGTCAACATCATATCCTCTTTCAGCTGCTAAAGCCTTAAGCTCAGCTGCGTCACCAACGAGAACGGCCTTAATATAGCCTTCAGTTGTTGCTTCATATGCAGCCTGCATCATCTTCTCGTTAGTTCCTTCAGGGAAGCCGACTTTCTGAGGATTTTCTTTAGCTTTCGCAAAAATTCCGTCTAAAACGCTCATTATTACATTTCCTCTTCAATCTTATCGCATAAGTCACCGATTGTCTCGCATGCAGCTGCAACCTGGAGCTGGATAGTAACGTCTAATTCATTTTCGATTTCAGAAATAAGACCTACCATAAGAACTGATGCTCCGCCGAGATCTTCTTTGAACTTAGTCTCAACTGAAAGATCATCAACATCCTTGTTGTATGATGTAGCTACTAACTCGAGTACCTGTGCTTCTAATTCTTTTCTGTCCATTGTTTTATTCTCCTTTTTTAAAATTTATCCCCTCAACTCACGGCGCAGCGTCTGCGCCGTGAATCAGAATTACATTAATTATTCTTCAACTAACTCAAATACTACAGTCTTATACTTAATAGGCTGGTCAGGGTTAGCTGTTTCAACAACCTGTCTTTCAACGATAGCAGCCTTTACAGGAGCCGGAAGAACAAGTTCTTTACGTTTCTTCTTGTTAACACCGAGAACAACACCGTTTACTAATGAACCTTCCTCGAGTTCGATTTCTGCATAGCAGTATTTCTTTCCGAGAACTGTTGCATATTCAGGTTTTGATGAAAGAGCTGCAGGCAGAACGCATGATTTCATTACAGCCTTGCCGCTGATTTCTGCCCACTCTGTTTCATAGTTGCCGCACTTATTGCATGCTAATACAGGTGGGAATTCCATATTTCCGCAAGCCGGGCATTTACGGCCCATAATCTTGCCTTCTTCAAGATACTGGTAGAATTTCTCTACTACTTTTTCTAATTTGATAGCCATCTTTATGTCTCTCCTTCCTGTAATTAGTCAATTGTTCTTAAGATAACTGCTGCAACGTTCTGTGATCCGCCGTATCCTCTGAGCATTGCTGTCTTAGGAAGTTTCTTAACCTGTCTCTCACCGCACTCGCCTCTCATCTGCATGCAGCACTCATAAATATCAGCAAGACCTGATGCAGCGTGAGCATGTCCGAATGATGTACGGCCGCCGTTAGTATTGATAGGCTTATCTCCATCATATGCTGTACGTCCTTCGCAGATATACTTCCAGCCTTCGCCATATGGAAGATATCCTGC
>JABUTA010000214.1 GCA_021443845.1 Parasporobacterium sp. | reverse complement strand
CTTCGCCTTCTTGCCTGTCATGAGCTTCTCGAATACTTTGCCCATTGTTTCCTTCTCAACAACGTTCGTCTTCTTGAGAATAGCTCCGAGCACAACCATGTTTCCTGATTTCTCGTTTCCAACGACTTCCTGAGCCAGTTTAACGGAATCAATGTAGTATACGTTGATATCGTCTCTCTCGATTTTGTCGTGGATAATCGATGAATTTATAAACAGGTCTCCGCCTGGAATCAGCTGGTCGATGTATCTAACCAGCGATGGTGTGTTCATAGCAAGCAGAGTATCGTATGCACTTGGAAGCGGTGATGCGATTGGCTTATCCGATACTACTACTGTACAGTTAGCAGTACCGCCTCTCATTTCAGGTCCATAGGATGGCATCCATGTTACCTGCTTGTCTTCATACATTGCCGCGTATGCAATCATCTGACCGATAAGAAGAACTCCCTGTCCACCGAATCCAGCCAGAAGCATTTTTCTTGTAGCCATTATTAGTCCTCCTCTAAGTCTTTAAGTACGCCAAGTGGATAGTAAGGAATCATGTTGTCCTTGATCCAGTCCAGTGACTGAACAGGTGATACACCCCAGTTAGTCGGGCAGGTTGAAAGGATTTCAACAAATGCAAAGCCAACGCCCTTTTCCTGAATGTCGAGTGCGTGCTTTATTGCCTTCTTAGCCTTTCTTACTGCTGCAGGTGAGTGAAGTGATACTCTCTCTACATATACAGCGCCTTCGATTGTTGCGATGATTTCAGCCATTCTCAGAGGGCTTCCGTTTACTTCCTTCTTACGACCTTCTACAGTGGTAGTCGTCTTCTGACCCAGAAGTGATGTAGGAGCCATCTGTCCTCCTGTCATACCGAAAATAGCGTTGTTGATGAAGAATGTGCAGATTCTTTCTCCTCTGTGAGCAGCGTGAACGATTTCACCGGCACCGATTGATGCCAGGTCTCCGTCGCCCTGATATGAGAATACAAAGTGGTTAGGGTGTACTCTCTTGATACCTGAAGCAACAGCAGGTGCTCTGCCGTGTGCTGATTCTACCATATCTACGTTCATATACTGGTGAGCTACGATTGAGCAGCCTACAGGCGATACGCCGATAGCTCTGCCAAGTGCGCCCTTCTCTTCCAGTGCTTCCATGATAAGTCTATGCGCTACACCGTGAGTACATCCAGGGCAATATGTTGAGATTTCTTCGCGCATGCCTTTTGTATATTCAAACAGTGCTTCCATTATTCAGCGCCTCCCATCATCTTAATTGTTCTCTCTGCGATTTCTGCAGGGCTCAGGAGCATTCCGCCAACTCTGTTGATAAGTTCAACTTCGTGTCTGCCCTTGATCGACAGTCTTACATCCTGAATCATCTGACCCATTGAAAGTTCAACTGAAATAAGCTTCTTAACATCATCGCCGACAAGGTCAAATGCCTTCTCTGGGAATGGCCATAATGTCTTAGGTCTGATCAGACCAGCCTTAATTCCCTTTTCTGCCAGAATTTCCATTGCTTCTATAGTAACTCTTGCAGTTGAACCGTATGCTACGAATACAACTTCAGCACCTTCAACGTCGATTGCTTCGTACTCAGCCAGTTCTCTCTGTGCCTTTTCGTACTTAGGCCAATATTCATAAATGAGATCTTCTAATTCATCCTGCTTCAGATGCAGTGACTTGATAGCATTTCTTTCTCTCTTGTCCTTGTGTCCTGTGAGGGCCCATGGCTTGGCAGCATCGATATCCTCTTCTGCCATACCGCCCTTATCTTCAGGAAGAACAACAGGTTCCATCATCTGACCGAGCATACCGTCTATAGCCAGGATAACAGGGTTACGATATTCATCAGCAACTTCGTATGCCTTGCCGATCATATCTACTGCTTCCTGAATGGAGCTTGGTGCGTATACGATGATATTGTAGTCACCATTACCGCCGCCTCTTGTAACCTGGAAATAGTCAGCCTGACCTGGCTGAATTGTACCAACACCAGGGCCGCCTCTCATAACGTTGAGAATTACAACAGGAACCTGAACTGATGCCATGTATGACATACCCTCCTGCATAAGTGCGATACCAGGTGATGATGATGAAAGCAGTACTCTTCCGCCAGCACATGCAGCACCGAATGCCATATTAACTGCAGCCAGTTCTGATTCTGCCTGAAGGAACTTGCCTCCTACCTTGCCAAGCTCTCTTGACATGTATTCCGGAATTTCATTCTGTGGTGTGATAGGGTATCCAAAGTAGAATCTGCAGCCATTTCTGATAGCTGAAATTGCAAATGCTTCGTTACCCTTCATAAGTCTTTTTTCGCTCATTTGCTTCTACTCTTCCTCTCTGTAAATTGATATTGCGCCTTCTGGGCACATAAGTCCGCATCCGATACATCCGATGCAGGCATCTTCGTCAACAACTGTTACTGCGTGATATCCCTGAGCATTAACCTCGTGCTCGTCGAGACCGAGAACGTTCTTAGGACATACTGCGATACACATTTCACAGCCTTTGCATCTTTCTGATTTGATAAATACTTTTACCTTAGCCAAGATTATCTCACTCCTTATTCGTCTTTTGTCGTCTCACACAAATGTCATTCAAAATTTATTGTGGTTCAATACCAAAAAATCGTTATTATTCTAGACATGCGACATTTGAATTATACCCAAGGTTTGTTGGTATTTCAATGGTTTTTTAAGTTTTCAGAATGTTTACTTT
>JABUTA010000213.1 GCA_021443845.1 Parasporobacterium sp. | reverse complement strand
GGTTTTATGCGTGCTGTTGATAATAATGTCCGCCCCTGCCTCCTCTGCAGATACGGGCATCCGGAAGGATGAACCTGTGCAGACTGCCACCCGAGCGTTATCTGACATATCCGCAGGTTTGTCTGCGGACTTATCCGCCGGCTTGTCTGCGGACTTATCCGCAAACTGATTGAAGAATTTAAGATGGGCGCCGTGGGCCTGATCGACGATAAGTATCCTGTTTCGCTTATGAACCTCCTCTGCTATGGCTTTGATATCGGAGCAGATGCCGTAATAATTCGGGCTGGGAAGAATTACGGCATCTGCATCCGCGTGTTCGTCAAGCAGCTTCGCTATTTCGCCTGGAGAAACTGCACCTGAAATGCCATACTCCTCAAGCATATCGGGATACGCATATATCGGTTCGATGTCACCCAGAGTCAAAGCGTTAAAGACTGATTTATGGCAGTTTCTCGCCATCACAAGCTTATGACCCTTTTTAACAGAGGCCAGAACAGACGCAATAATTCCTCCGCTCGTTCCGTTTATGAGCAGGTATGAAGCCTTTGCACCGTAAAGCTTCCTGTAATGCTCCATGGTTTCTTTAATAATACCTTCTGTCTGGAACAGATTATCGGCTCCCGGGATCTCCGTAATATCGCAGTCCATTATAGTTCCGAGAAAATCGCTGTATCCGAACTCGTCATATATTGCCCTTCCCTTGTGCCCGGGCATGTGAAATGACACGGGATTGCCTGCAGCATGCTGCATCAGGAACTCTGCAACCGGTGCAGTATTATATACATTTTTATTTGTGTCGATAACGTTCTTGTTCATAGCCCGTTAATTATAGCATCATTCACCCTGCGAGTGGAGTTTCTTCTGTTTTTTCGTAAGTCTGTATCCGTTTTTATGATACAAGGTTATACCTGCAAATGCCAGAGCAACAGTAACTATCGGCATAAGCCAGTTGAATACCGCATAAATGAAATAGTCGCCCGTGTGTACTCCCAGTGTTGCAAGGATAAATACGCCGCATGTATTCCATGGAACAAGTGCCGATGTAACCGTTCCGGAGCTTTCAAGAGCATTTGACAGTGTCCGGGGATCGAGATCCATCTCTTCATATGACTTTGCATACATTCTGCCCGGTACAACGATCGAAATATACTGCTCAGGCATAGTCGCGTTGGAAAGTACACATGTAATTTCTGTAGCAAGTACCATAAGAGCCGGAGTTTTGGCCAGTTTCATAATTTTTTTTACTAGTACTTCAAGCATGCCTGTATGTTCCATGATTCCGCCAAACATCATTGCAATCATTGTAAGTGATACTGAATAAAGCATATTAGTTATACCACCTGTGGTAAGCAGGTCGTCGATTGCAGCATTTCCGGATTCACATGTAAATCCGTTATATCCGGCATCAAGAAGCATACCGAAATTGCAATCCGCGCCCTGACAAACAGGTCCAATAATAGCGCCGGCCAGAATACCAATTATGATTCCCGGAATTGCAGGCACCTTACATGCAATCGCAACGATTACAATAATCGGCGGAAGAAGCAGGAACGGACTAATATTGAACACCTCACACAGAGCTGATGACATTTCATCTACAGCGCTCATATCAGCATTACTGCCTGCAAAGCTGAATCCGATAATCAGGTACACTATACATGAAATACCATATGCAATGCCTGTTGGAAGCATCATGAATTTAATATGTGTCATAACATCGGTACCTGCCATGGCAGGCGCCAGGTTAGTTGTATCTGACAGCGGTGACATCTTATCGCCGAAATATGCGCCGCTGATAATCGGACCTGCACACATCGGGGCAGGGATTCCAAGCCCTATACCGATACCCATAAGGGCCAGGCCCATGGTTCCCATTGAACCCCAGGATGTACCTGTTGCCAGTGCAGTGATTGATGTAACCAGCAAAGCTGCCAGCAGAAATATTGAAGGTGAAAGAATTTTAAGCCCGTAGTATATCATTGATGGGACAACTCCTCCAACTACCCACACACCAACAAGAATGCCGACAATCATGAGTATCATAATTGAAGGTAAAGCGTTATATATACCGTCCTTCATTGATTTTTCTATGAATACCCATTCGTATCCAAGATATAACGCCACTGCAGCTGCTATAATTACACCAATAAACATGGCGCTATGCACACCAACGTCGTACTTGATTATCGAAATGGCCATGCATACGATAAGGATAGCAAATACGATTAAAGCGTGGATTACCTTGGCTTCTTTCGTCTTCTTATGTTTTTCAACTTCAATTTCTTCATACTTGTTTTTGTCGCTCATAATAATCTCCTCCTAAAGCGAAACTTCATTTGATTAAACTGATAAAATAATTTATGTATAATTATACACTTTTATGTATATTTATCAAGCACAAATTATTAATATTTAAATTTTTTTAGTTGATGATTCAAAACAGTATGTGCATCCTTACGTATACTCTCTGCCAGAGAAGACGAGGAGAAGCCGCGCGAAAATTCCTGAAGATAAAGCCTGAAGATAAAGCACCGAATTATATACATGAAACTGGAGAAGATAATAAAAAAAGAACAGATCCAAAGATCTGTTCTAAAATCTGGTGATCCTACCGGGAATCGAACCCGGGTTACCGCCGTGAAAGGGCGGTGTCTTGACCGCTTGACCATAGGACCAAAATAAGCGGCAACGTCTTGCTTTCCCAGGCAGTCACCC
>JABUTA010000212.1 GCA_021443845.1 Parasporobacterium sp. | reverse complement strand
ATGGTCACCCTGAGACAGTTTGAAACTAACGGACTGCTGAATCAGCTGACAGGAAATGCAGTCAGGGAAAGCGTCCGGAATATCGTAGGGGTGCAGTTCAGAAATATCGCCACCGTGGGAGGCAGCGTATACGGAAGGTTCGGATTTTCTGATGTCATCACCGTGCTGATGGCCATGAATTCCAGGGTGGTCATGTATAAAGAAGGAGAAATTCCCCTGAAGGACTTTGCAGCCATGAAACGCACAAGGGATATCCTTGTGAAGATAATAGTCCCGAAGGCAGACTGCAATGTGGTCTATCAGTCCATGCGACATACGAAAACAGATTTTCCGGTGCTCACATGCTGTGCCTTCAGGAACAGCATGGGCACAGGATGTGTAATAGGTGCCAGGCCGGGAACTGCCCGGGTGGCAGCAGATCAGGAAAATATCCTGGCAGCAGGACTTACGGAGGACAGAATAAAGGCATTCGCAGAATACGTAAGCGGCAATACCTCCTTCGGAAGCAACCTGAGAGGCAGCAGCGAATACCGTGCACGTATCTGCAGGACTCTGGT
Source organism: Parasporobacterium sp. (assembly GCA_021443845.1). Taxonomy (GTDB): domain Bacteria; phylum Bacillota; class Clostridia; order Lachnospirales; family Lachnospiraceae; genus RGIG5612. The sequence continues at coordinate 2,160 of JABUTA010000212.1, read as the reverse complement.
AAAACGCACCCTTACAGCACTTGAGAAAGGAGAAACATCATGCTGATCGAGATAACTCTTAACGGTAAAAAGATTAAGGAAGATGTAGCCCCTGACATGCTGCTGATAGACTTTGTAAGAGAACATAAATGCTTCAGCGTAAAGCGGGGATGTGAAACATCCAACTGCGGATTGTGTACTGTCCTTTTAGATGAGAAGCCTGTGCTTTCCTGCAGCATACTGGCTGCAAGAGCTGACGGCTGCAGCGTCCGTACCCTGGAAGGACTTCAGGAGGAAGCAGAAGAGTTTGTGGTATTCATTGCGGAGCAGGGAGCAGAGCAATGCGGCTTCTGCAATCCGGGATTTGTGGTGAATGCCATAGCCCTTTTCCGGGAGTATACTGATCCCACAGAAGAACAGATACTGTCATTCCTGGCAGGAAACCTGTGCAGATGCTCCGGATATGAAGGCCAGTTAAGAGGTATTAAGGAATTTCTGAAATATAAAAAGGCGAAGGGAGAACAGTGATGGATGAATATACGCATATCGGTAAGCGCATTGTGAAAAAAGATGCCATGCAGCTGCTTATGGGAAAACCGGTCTATGTGGATGATATCACTCCTGCAGACTGTCTGGTGGTGAAGGTACTGCGTTCTCCCCATGCCCATGCCCTGGTAAAGAATATCAATACAGATAAAGCCATGCTGGTGGATGGTATTGAGGCGGTATATACATACAAAGATGTTCCCCGGAACAGATTCACCATGGCAGGCCAGACCTATGCGGAGTTCAGCCCCTACGATAAGCTGATACTTGATCAGAGGCTCCGGTATGTGGGGGATGCTGTTGCCATCATTGCAGGTAAGGATGAGAAAACCGTAGACAGAGCCATGAAGCTCATAAAGGTGGAATACGAAGTGCTGGAGCCGGTGCTGGATATGCACAAAGCCAAAGATTCCGCCATACTGGTGCATCCTGAGGATAACTGGAAGGCTCTGGTCCCCTGCGGTGCAGACAACAGAAGGAATCTTGTAGCTGCAGAAGAACTGGAGGAAGGGAATCCGGACTCAGTTATGGCAGACTGCGACCATGTGATCGAAAGGACATATCATACCCAGTCCTGCAATCAGGCCATGATGGAAACCTTCAGAACTTACTGCGAGATTGATTGCTACGGCAGGCTCCATGTCATCAGTTCTACCCAGATAGTATTCCATGCAAGGAGGATTCTGGCAAATGCCCTCAACATCCCCAAGTCCATGGTAAGGGTGGAAAAGCCCAGAATAGGCGGCGGATTCGGAGCAAAGCAGACCCTGGTGGCAGAGATATATCCGGCATTTGTAACCTGGATGACCAAAAAGCCTTCCAAAATAATATATACCAGGGAAGAGAGCCAGACCTGCGGTTCACCCCGACATGAAATGGAACTGACTGTAAAGGTAGGAGCCATGAAGGACGGCAGGATAAGGGCTATTGATATGTATGTTCTGTCCAACACCGGTTCCTATGGAGATCATGGCCCTACAACTGTAGGGCTGGCAGGCCACAAAGCCATTCCTCTGTACACCAATAATCTGGAAGCCTTCAGATTTAACTTTGACGTGGTTTATACCAATACCCCGGCGGCAGGAGCCTACAGAGGGTATGGTGCGACCCAGGGAATATTTGCAGTGGAAAGTGCCGTCAGCGAGATGGCCTCCGTTCTGGGAATAGACCCGGTAAAAATCAGGGAAATGAACATGGTAAGAGAAGGCCAGGAAATGCCTGCTTATTATCACGAAATTGCCTCAAGCTGTCACCTGGATAAATGCATGGCCAGGGCAAAGGAAATGTTTAACTGGGAAGAAAAATCAAAAGTCCGTGTTATGCCGAACGGCAATATCCGCTCAGCCGGTGTGGCCATGGCAATGCAGGGCTCAGGTATTTCCGGCGTTGATGTGGGAAGTGCCACTGTCAAGCTGGAGGAAAGCGGATTCTACACACTGCTCATAGGTGCTGCAGACATGGGTACAGGCTGCGATACCATTCTTGCCCAGATGGCTGCGGAAACGCTGGAATGCGGTCTGGATATGGTGAATGTTTTCGGAGCAGATACCGATGCTTCACCATATGATTCAGGCTCCTATGCCTCTTCGACGACATATGCGTCGGGAGGTGCCGTGGTCAAGGCCTGCACGCAGC
>JABUTA010000211.1 GCA_021443845.1 Parasporobacterium sp. | reverse complement strand
CTGCCAGTCCATTCCCGAAACTGAGAGGGAAAGCACTTCTTTGCTGCATACCTTCAACATCAGGTACTGCCAGTGAGGTGTCACGTTCATTCGTTATCTCCGGCGATGACGGCATGAAACACGGCCTCGGCAACATGGAGATGATGCCTGACATCGCAATATGCGACCCGGAAGTAACGGTTTCTATGCCTGCTCATATTACAGCGGAAACAGGTATGGATGCTATGACACATGCGGTTGAGGCACTGGTTTCGAACAGGGCAAATTATGTGAGCGACATACTTGCAATAAAGGCCATAGAAGAGATAAACGAATACCTGCCTGTTGCTTATGCTGATGGAAATGACATCAATGCCAGGGAGCATATGCTGAATGCTTCAATGATAGCCGGTATGGCATTCACAAACGTATCACTGGGTATAGTGCACTCCATGGCACATACAGTCGGAAGCCTTTTCCACGTGGCACATGGACTTGCAGACGCAGTTATCCTCCCGTACATCATGAAATTCAACAGCGAGGCAGGGTATGCTGCTGAGAAATACAGTGACATGGCTTCGAAGCTGGAATATAAGGACATGATTGAGTGCATAAGTGATCTTAACAGAAAGGTAAATATCCCTGAAACACTGGCTGAATGCATTCCTGATGAGGCTGCATATATGGCAGCCCTTGATGAAATGGCAAAGTGTGCACTGGCTGACGGATGTACCAAAACGAACCCGATCATACCGACTATCGACCAGCTCAAGGAGCTGTTCATCCTGGTATACCATGGCAAATGATGACCTGTATTTTCACGAAAGGACTTCTGTAAGATGAAACTTATATGCTACCTGTCTAATGGAAATCCATTGGAAAAAAACACAATAGAAATGGCAAAAGCCTATGCTGAATCAGGCTGCGATATAATAGAAGTGGACCTTCCAGCCCGCGATCCATACCTGGAGGGCGAATTCATTGCCTCTTTAATGGCCAAGGCACTTGCAAGCTGTGATGATTATGATAAATACCTGGAGGAAATGGAACAGATCAAGAAGGACAATCCGGACGCCAGTCTTATCATAATGATTTATGAAGCAACAGTGCTTGAAATAGGATATGAGAAGTTCGTGGCTTTCTGCAAGAAGAACGGCTACCTGGATCTTATATTCGTAGGGCTTAAGGATGAGGTTACCAAGGAACGCCTTCTCGCGGACGGCATCAGGGTCAGCTGCTATGTGCAGTATGACATGCAGCCGGCAGAGATTGCTTCTGCAAAGGAATCCAACGGCTTTGTATATCTTCAGGCCAAGCCGACAACAGGAAACGTCAATCCGAAGTATCCTGAACTTAAAGACTGCATAAGATGCCTCAGGGAAGAGCACGGAATCACCAGGCCTATCTACTGCGGTGTGGGAATCCATTCCCCGGAAGATGCAAAAATGGCAAAGGAAGCCGGTGCAGATGCTGTGTTCGTAGGAAGCACTATCCTTAAGCTTTATCCAGATAAAGACGCTGTTAAGGAAAAGATAAAAGAGTTCAAAGATCAGTGTATCTGACAAGGCATTGAAAGGGGGAACAGTGCATGCTGTTCTCTCTTTTATTATCAGTTTATGTATTGACACATACGTGATCAGAAAATATCTTTATATAAATATTTATTATGAAGAAACGGAATAAAAAGAGGACCTGATCATGAGATACACCGGTATTCCCAAATATCTTGAAGTAAAGAACCAGCTGTCAGAAAAGATCGACGACGGAGTCTATCCTGTCGGAGAAATGATACCTACAGAAAATGAACTGATGGAATCTTTCAATGTCAGCCGCATAACCATAAGGCGTGCACTGGCAGAACTTGAAGCAGAGGGTTATATATACCGCCTCCAGGGCAAAGGCACCTTCGTAAAGGATGAGGACCGCCAGCAGGATCTGTTCATCCTGACTTCATGCACTGAAGATATCAAACGTATGGGAATGACACCTTCAAGGATAACCGTTGAGTCAAAGATAACAGACGCGGACAGGAAGACAAGGGAACATCTGAAACTAAATACCGGGGATGAGGTGCTGTGCCTCAAAAGGGTATACCTTGCGGATGGTGAGCCGATAAACTACACCACGTCATATCTCCCTCTGAAGCTGTTCCCGGGACTGGATAAATATGATTTCGGCATGCAGTCTTTGTATGAGGTCCTGGAATCACACTATGATACCAAAATTCTGAAAAGCATAAGGACCATAGAAGCCGTACTGGCACCGGAGGATGTGTGCGAGCTGCTGGATGTGGAAAATAATGTGCCACTTATTCTGTTCAAGAGTGTGGTCACCGGCAAGGTATCAGGGAAAGAGCTGCCAATTGAAACATTCAAATGCTATTACCGCAGCGATAAGTTCAGTTTCGCGATACAGCAGATGAGATGAGAGGGGGCTGGTGGATTTATGACTGAAAAGACCGGGCTGGTACTGGAGGGCGGCGCCATGCGGGGCATGTACACCGCCGGCGTCCTGGACACTTTCACGGAGAATTGTATTGATTTTGACGGGGTCATCGGGGTATCTGCCGGTGCCCTGTTCGGCATCAATTATCTGTCACGCCAGGCAGGACGTGTAATAAGATATAATAAAAAATACAATAAGGACAGGAAATACATGGGCATAATCCCTCTTCTGAAGGAGGGCAACCTGTTCGATACAGAATATGCATATGAGCGGGTTCCGAAAAAAGAGGATCC
>JABUTA010000210.1:3003-5710 GCA_021443845.1 Parasporobacterium sp. | reverse complement strand
TTTGCCAGAGCCTGACGGTCGGCCTTCATGTTTGCATTGTAAGGCATGCTGTCCAGGTGAACTATGTGTTCAGGCATAGCGTACTTGGGAAGGATCACCTTCAGGGCATTCTTAAGTTCCTTCTCGGTAATGGTTCCTGTATAGAACAGATAGATATCGCCTGCCTCAACGCTCTTGTCAAGGATACATGCACACTGGCTTACTCCTTCGTTGCCCTTGGCAGCGTATTCCACCTCTCCCAACTCCATACGATAGCCCTTATGCTTGATCATGGCATCCTTACGGCCTACCACTACCAGCTGTCCTGCCTCGTTGATGAAACCTATATCACCGGTCTTAAAGAACGTCTCGTTCCAGCCCTTCTTCAGGGGATCTGTAACAAAGGCCGCCTCATTTCTTTCAGGGTCATTATAGTATCCGGAGAACATCCATGGGTTATGTATAACCATTTCGCCCTTCTCTCCCCGGGGAACTTCATTGCCTTCCTCATCCAGAATAAGGATGTTTGTGCACCTGTAGGGATCTCCGGCAGGAATGATCTCATCATTTTCAAATTCTCTGTCTACCTTCCACAGGGCAACTGACAGCAGCTCTGTACTGCCGTAGAAATTCCAGAATGTGCCGTTTCCGTTGGTGGCTTCTTCCCATTTCTGCATGAATTTCCAGTTTGCGATCTCTCCTGAAGGAAGGATGTACTCCAGTTCGGGGATACAGCCCGGCTCCAGAACTCCGGCTTCAGCCACGGCGTTGAAGCTGGAAGGTGTCATGCACAGCTCTGTGATGTGATATTTCTGCAGGCATTCTACCATCTTCTTAGGGAATGTGAGCAGGGATGCGGACAGAACATAAACACTGGCACCGAAGCACAGGGGCGGATAAATATCCAGCAGGCAGTTGGCATAATAGAAGGGTGACTGGTTACCGAAAACCGTCTTTTCAGTAAATGAGTATCTTCTTTCGGTAAATTCCGAATATCTGATAAGGTCACCATGAGTATGGGTAACACCCTTGGGAACTCCCGTGGATCCGCTGGTGAACATGATGAACAGCAGATCATAATAGTTGCTCTGCCGCCTTACTTCGTCCAGATATTCCTGATCTATCGGGGTGCCTGTCAGAGAATCGTATTTTACAAATCTGTATTTATCTGCCAGCCCTTCTTCTATGGCTGCTGCTTTCTCGTCAACAATTACCAGAGATGGGTTCAGCTTGTCAAATATAGCCTGGATTCTTTCAACCGGTGATGTTGGGTCCAGGGGTATATAATAGCATCCTGCATAAAGCACGCCCATCATGGCCTTAAGGAAAGGAATATGCCTTGCATCCATGATAATGGCTACAGGCTCCTTGTTCATACCGAACTGCTTAAGTCCGCTTCCTATTTCCATGGACTGCACCATCATCTGACTGAATGTCATGGAATCTGTGTCGTCCGCAAATGCTGTCTTATCCGGAAATCTCTCAGCAGATCTTTCCAGAAACTGAAGGCAGTTCATAATGTCATAGTATTTTTCCATTAGTTGTCCTCACTGTTCTTTATTCATTATTTTTATATAGCCCTCCGGAATTTATCAGATTCCGGAATATATCTCCAACACAGCTGCCATCACACAGCCGCAATACCATATTACATTAATTGTATACATTATTCAATAATACTCCTGCGCACTTCCGGCCAATGGCCGTCATCAAAAAACATAAAAGAATATCCCGGGCAAAACCCGGGACATTCTCATTATTTACTAAAATCACATTTCAGATTATCTGCAGAACATATTCATTATTCAGCAGGGACTTCTTCTGCTGCGGGAGCTTCCTCTGCTTCTTCGGCAGCTGCTGCGCCTGAGCTTGAAGGAGCCTGGTTGATCAGGTCAAAGAGAGCCTTGTCATGATTGATTCTGCATGATGTATTCTCAGCATCGAATACCATACATTCATGGTTTTCTGTGGTGTAAGGAGCCCATTCATTTGTTTCTGTGCTCGGGTTGCCGGTCTTTGCAAATGCTGCAAGGGCGCCGGATACCAATTCACCCTGCTTGTAAGCAGAAACTTCATCACCTGCGATGAATTCAGGAATGTCATGAACATTGTTGAACCAGAAAGGAATAGAAGATGCTGTGTGGATAGGAACGATTCCGTTGTACATAGCATAGTCATAAGCAAGTAAGCTGTTGTAAGCTGTTCCGCCGTAGGATATCATAGCATCGCACAGAGGAATAGCAGTCATTCCTGCACCGTAACGGTTGTTCAGATACAGACCGTCCTTTAACGGATGGTTCGGGTATGCTTCCTGGAATGCAGCCATGATCTGTGGTCCTAATTCCTCGCCGTATTTTGAGATATACTGAGCTGCTGCCATTTCATCGTCCATGTACTGGAGCATGTTTGCTACGTCCTGGCTCGGAGCGTAAGGAACTACTTCCGCATAGTTGGTTGTAAACTCGCCTAATACGTTAGATGCGATGAACGGGATATCTGCAGACATTTCATATGTGCCTGTAGGAATATAATCGCCGTCAACAACAGGGCCATAGCTGATGCCCGCTGCATCACATGCTTCCTTAAGTTTTTCATAAGGCATTGTTGTAACAGCTTCTACGAAATCAGCACCTTCAAGGCCCAGAAGCTCTGCAACCTTAGCTGTGTCAGCCTGAGCTGTTTCAGTTGTACGTGATACCTGTACAGATCCGCCTGAAAGAGCTACTGC
>JABUTA010000210.1:0-2807 GCA_021443845.1 Parasporobacterium sp. | reverse complement strand
TCGCCGTAAGCTGACATATCAAGGAATCCGAGGCAGTTAAGACGGTGGTTAACGCTTACGAATACTACGTCATAAGCCTTAGCCATCTGTTCGCCCATGTAGAAATTGAACTGGGTAGAAGATCCTGTTGTGAATCCGCCGCCGTGATACCATACGATAACAGGGCGTGTGCCTTCACCTGTTGCAGGTGTCCACACGTTAAGGTTGAGGCATTTTTCTTCTGATTCCGGCTGTACCATGTTGTACGGGAAGCAGTTGAAAAGGTCACGGGATGCAGTGTCATGTATTGACTGCGGGCAGACCTCGCCCATTACGTTTGAGCAGTAAAGTCCTTCCCATGCTGCAGGTACTGCAGGCTGGAAACGCTCTGCTGAGCCGTACGGTATTGCAAAGTATGTATCAACTCCGTCATAACGATAGCCCATTACATCACCGCCTGTAACTGTTGCATAGGTGCTTACTACAGGCTCAGTGTTTTCTACAGGTGCTGCCATAACTGAAGCTGCAGCAACTGCCATTACAACCGCCAGAACGATTGCAAAAATTTTACTGAATTTTTTCATGTTTCTCCTCCTTTTTTTCTGAAGAATCCTTTGGATTGCATAAACAGTGTACCATATACATACGAATAAAATATCTGCCTTACCTGTTTAGACGTTTTTTTAACCTGTTTTGCATAAAAAATCCCTGCAGGCTCTTTTATGGTGCCGGCAGGGATGTCATTGCTGCTTTATTTATATTTCATTCTCTTACAGGTATCAGTATCTGAAGGCTGAACATTTCATCCTTCTGACTTATAGTCATGAAACCACCGTATTTTTCCACACATAATTTAATGCTTTTTATACCATATCCGTGATTTTCCGGATCGGACTTTGTTGTCCGGGGCATTCCGTCTTCCATCTCCGGAAATGATTCGCAGTAATTTTCCACCTGTATCTGGAGGAACTGCTGATATCTGAAGGCTTTCAGGGAAATATATCTTTTTTCAGCCTCACATATCTTCATAACGCATTCCACTGCATTATCGAGAGCATTTCCCAGAATGGTATAAAGGTCAATTATATCCAGCATTTCAAGGAGTTTGCCGTCTACGATACATGCCAGGGAGATTCCGTTCTGCTTGCAGTACAGATTCTTTTCAGTAAGTACCACATCCACGGTCTCGTTTCCGGTCTTTATAAATGCATCATAATTCTGGAGGTCTTCTTCAATGGATTTAATATAACTGTCCCTTGCCACATCTGAATTCATCTGCCTGAGGGCAGATATCTGATGCTTCATGTCATGGCATTTTTTGTTAAGGTCATCAATATTCTTTTTTGAAAATGAAAACTGCAGCTTCTGTTTCTGAATGATGGTCTCCTGTTCCTTCATTTCATTGTGCACATACAGAAGCCTTGCCTGATACAGAAGCATCCACAGGATGTATACACACAGAACCAGCACGAACAGCTGGAAACACATGAATATCATGGCATCATCATATTTGCCTGCAAATGTTTTGGATGCTGCAGATAAAAGCAGCAATATGGGAAGCACACAGAATGTTGACAGTATGGATGTCTTTTCTGTCTGGATGCTGCTTCCGTACACCCTGAGTTTTCTGATAAACAGCAGATACATCAGATAATATACCAGGTAGAACTGGACTGCATTCAGGATTATGGATTCAAATACCACCTCCGGCGGTACTCCTGTCTCCAGTATTGCTATTCTCTGAAGAAACTGGGCAGAAGCTCCACAATTCTGCAGCACTATGGCGCACAGCACCACAAATGCCGCCCTGGCAAGAGTAAATTTCAAAAACACATGAGCAAACAGGAAACCTGCTGCCGCAAATATCAGATAGTTGGCCGTTTCGACCCACACCGTGTAGGGTGAGCCCAGCAGCAGATTTTCCAGCACTGAAAGCCCCGCCATCGCAGCAATAAATATGCCTGTTTTCAGTCGGTACTTTACATTTATCCGGCAGATGGAGAAAAACACCACCATGGCAATTGCCAGCTGAATCAGATTGTCCGATATGATATTCTGAATAAGTAATCTAGTTGTTGTTACCAACATAATCCGTAAGTTCCTTCATTAACCCTTTGTATTTTGACCGGCTGACAGGAAGCTGTTTCCCCGCTACTGTCACAGTACCGGAGTTTACTTCGCTGACATATTTCAGATTCACCAGTATACCGCTGTTGCATTTCACAAAGTATGATTGTGCAAGCTCCTTTTCAAAATCCGATAACGTCATGTTGACTGTTATTTCTTCTTCCCCGGTATATATATAAAGTCTGTGCCTGATAACCTCTGCATATCGTATCTGGTCCGCCGGAATCTTTCTTGTAGTTCCTCCGGATGTGACAAGAAGGATCTTACCGGATTTTTTATCAATTCTTTCTGTGATCCTCCGGATTTTGGTAGCAAATACAGGATAACTGATAGGCTTGACTATATAGTCCGAAGCCCCCACCTCATATCCGTTGATCGCATAGTTTTCCATTCTGGTCAGGAATATAATAGCCGCATTATCATCAGTTTTTCTTATTCTTCTGGCTGTTTCCATGCCATCCAGTCCCGGCATCTCAATGTCCAGCACTATGATATCCCACATGTTCTCATGAAACTGCTGCATAAGTTCCATTCCGTCATTGAACCGGGTTATCTCAAACTGCCTGCCGCTTTCATGGGCTATCTGTTCCAGAAAACGGACAGTCATATTTCTGAATTCCCGTTCATCGTCCGCTATTGCAATCCTGATCATTATCAAACCCCCGTAAAAAGCGCACCGTAGGCGCAAATACCCTCATTTT
>JABUTA010000020.1 GCA_021443845.1 Parasporobacterium sp. | reverse complement strand
GCACCACGGGTAGCACCTGAGAAACGTCCGTCTGTAATAAGAGCAACGCTTTCGCCAAGACCCGCACCGCAGATAGCTGATGTAGGATTGAGCATTTCTCTCATACCCGGGCCGCCCTTAGGACCTTCATAACGGATAACAACAACGTCGCCGGCCTTGATTTCCATAGCATAGATTGCCTTGATAGCATCTTCTTCTGAGTCAAATACTCTTGCAGGACCTGAGTGAACCATCATCTCAGAAGCAACAGCTGACTGCTTAACAACGCATCCGTCAGGAGCAAGGTTGCCCTTAAGAACTGCGATACCGCCTGACTGTGAGAATGGATTGTCGATAGGTCTGATAACTTCAGGGTTCTTATTAACAACGCCTTCAAGGTTTTCGCCCATGGTCTTTCCTGTTACGGTCATAACATCAAGGTTAAGAAGGTCTTTCTTGGTAAGCTCTTTAAGAAGTGCGTAAACACCGCCGGCTCTGTCAAGATCTTCCATGAATGTGTCGCCTGCAGGTGCAAGGTGGCACAGGTTAGGAGTTTTAGCACTGATTGCATTTGACTCGTCAAGGCTGATTTCAATGCCGCACTCATGAGCGATTGCAGGAAGGTGAAGCATTGTATTGGTTGAACATCCGATAGCCATATCGGCTGTTTCAGCATTGTCAAATGCAGCCTTGGTCATAATGTCACGAGGCTTGATATCCTTTTCAACAAGCTCCATGATCTTCATGCCTGAATGCTTAGCAAGACGGATTCTGCCTGAAAGAGGAGCAGGAATTGTTCCGTTTCCCGGAAGTGCCATACCGATAGCTTCGCATAAGCAGTTCATTGAGTTGGCAGTGTACATACCTGAGCATGAACCGCAGGACGGGCATGCATTCTGTGTATAGTCGTCAACCTGCTCCTCAGTCATGGTACCTGCATGGTAAGCACCGACAGCCTCGAACATATGGCTTAAGCATGTTCTTCTGCCGTCATTGAGATGACCTGCCAGCATAGGACCGCCTGAGCAGAAGATAGTAGGAATATTAAGACGTGCAGCTGCCATAAGAAGGCCCGGAGTGTTCTTGTCACAGTTAGGTATCATTACAAGGCCGTCAAACTGATGAGCCAGAACCATAGCTTCAGTGGAGTCAGCGATAAGGTCACGGGTTACCAGAGAATACTTCATTCCTACATGTCCCATGGCAATACCGTCGCATACAGCGATAGCCGGAAACTCGATAGGTGTACCGCCTGCCATTCTGATACCTGCCTTAACAGCGTCAGTAATCTGTCTCAGGTGCATATGACCCGGAACAACTTCGTTGAAGGAGTTAACAACACCGATGATAGGCCTTGCCATTTCTTCTTCAGTAAGACCAAGAGCAACCATAAGGCTCTTGTTCGGAGTTCTTTCAACTCCTTTTTTAATATTGTCAGATCTCATTTATCATTCTCCTATTATCATTTTCATAGTCTTTAACCTTTTCCGGTTATACCTACGATTCTCAGGATACTGTTGTATTTAAACTGTTTTGTTTGTAACTGTTCAGTGTAAGGCAGCCTTCTGAAATATGATCCGGCGATACTCCGCACCCGGGAAATACAAGGTGTTTTCAGGGGATGGCTCTGAACAGTTACAACAGCCTCAATTATTAACATTCAGCCTGTATATATCAGTTAGAAGCAGAGTCAAGGTCAGCATCATTCTTCCAGAGCATCTTTTCTCTTAATTCAGCGCCAACGATCTCCATCTGATGCTTAGCAAGCATTTCTCTCTTTGAATTGAAGAAAGTACGTCCGTTCTTGTTTTCAGCGATCCACTTGCCTGCGAAGGTACCGTCCTGGATGTCATTAAGAACAGCCTTCATGTTAGCCTTTGTCTGTTCGTAAGGAAGAACTCTCGGTCCTGATACGTATTCGCCGTATTCAGCAGTATCAGAGATAGAATAGTTCATGGCTGCAACACCGCCCTTGTTGATAAGGTCGATGATAAGCTTCATTTCATGGATGCACTCGAAGTAAGCATTTTCAGGCTTGTAACCGGCTTCAACAAGTGTTTCGAAACCGCATCTCATAAGGTCAACAACACCGCCGCAAAGAACAGCCTGCTCGCCGAAAAGGTCAGTTTCTGTTTCTTCATTCATGGTTGTTTCGAGAACGCCTGCTCTTGCGCCGCCGATACCTGCGATGTAAGCAAGTGCGATATCATAAGCATTGCCTGTTGCATTCTGTTCAACAGCGATAAGGCACGGAACACCCTTGCCTGCTACGAACTGGCTTCTTACAGTATGGCCCGGGCCCTTAGGAGCTGCCATGAATACGTCGATGTCAGCAGGAGGAACGATCTGTTTGTATCTGATATTGAAGCCGTGAGCAAATGCGATAGCCTTGCCTGCTGTAAGGTTCGGAGCGATGTCCTTCTTATACATATCAGCCTGCTTCTCATCATTGATAAGGATCATGATGATGTCAGCAGCCTTTGTAGCTTCAGCAACAGTCATAACTGTGAAACCGTCTTTAACAGCTACAGGCCATGACTTTCCGCCTTCTCTTAAACCAACGATAACATCGCAGCCTGAATCTCTTAAGTTCAGAGCATGTGCATGTCCCTGTGAGCCGTAGCCGATGATGGCGATCTTCTTGCCGTTAAGTCTGTTGAGATCACAATCCTTCTCATAATACATTTTTGCCATAGTTAAATTCTCCTTTCTCTTTAGTGTCATTATAGATGGTATCAAGACCTCTCTCTAATGCCACATACCCGGTCCTTACTAATTCTATGATTTCAAACTCGGATAAGATTTTTTCTAAACCTTTGATTTTATTTTCATCACCTATCAGTGCGATTGTAAGTGCTCCTACTGAAACATCTACGATCTGCCCTCTGAAGATGTTGGCGATCTGAATGATCTCATTTCTGATCTCTGAATCCGGTGCCATGACCTTGATCATTACAAGCTCTCTTCTGAGAGACTTTTCGTTGTCAAGGATGTTGACGGAATGAACCGTCAGCAGTTTTCTTAGCTGGTTGGCCAGTAAGATGATCTGGTCATCATCAGAAATAACTTCGATGGTAATACGTGACTCATCATTTCTGTGGGTAGGGCCAACTGCCAGTGATTCAATGTTATAGCCTTTACGTGAGAACAATCTGGAAACCTGGGATAATACGCCGGCTTCATTGTCTACAAGTACAGCTAAGGTGTAAACTCTCTGTTCTGCCATGAATATTCCTCCTTAACTGATAATGAAATCTGTGATATGGGATCCGCCGCCTACCATAGGACGTACCATTTCATCAGTTTCTATCCTGCAGTCTATAACACAGCCCTTCTTTGAAGCCATGGCATCATTGATAGCTGCTTCAAGCTCTTCAACGTTGCATACGCTTCTTCCCATAAGACCATAAGCCTCAGCCAGCTTCACGAAGTCCGGACCTCTGTCCAGAGTGGTCTGTGAATAATGCTTGTTATAGATAAGGTTCTGCCACTGCCTTACCATACCCAGAGTGCTGTTATTAAATACAAATGTTATGATAGGAAGGTCGTAATGCTCTTCAGTTGCCAGCTCATTGCAGTTCATCCTGAAGCTTCCGTCACCTGTGATATGTATAACAGTCTTGTCAGGATTGCCCACCTGTGCACCGATGGCAGCACCAAGACCGAAGCCCATGGTACCGAAGCCGCCGGATGTAAGAAGCTGTCCTGCATAGTCGAAATGGAAATGCTGGATAGCCCACATCTGATGCTGTCCTACATCAGTAGCTACGATGGTGTCCTGAGGCATTACTCTGGCGATGGTTGCAAGGATCTGCTTCGGTGTAAGCTTGTCATCCAGGTCATCATACTCGGTTTCCGTAGGATATGAGAATACATAATCCTTCCATTCCTGATGATTGTATCTGCCCAGACGTACATTGAGCATGTTGAGGACCTGTCTTACATCACCTACGATGTGATGGTCAGTCTTAACATTCTTATTGATCTCGGCCCTGTCAATATCGATCTGAACGATCTTAGCCTGCTTTGCAAAGGAAGCCGGATCAAGAGCCACACGGTCCGAGAACCTGCATCCGAAGGCAATGAGAAGGTCGCAGCCGTCGCAGGCCATATTGGAAGCCTGGGAGCCGTGCATACCGATCATGCCCGTGGTCAGAGGATTACGGCCGCAGAAGCCGCCGCCGCCCATAACAGTAACTGCTACAGGAGCATCTATCTTCTCGGCAAACATCATGAATTCTGCCTGGGAACGGCTTCTTACCACTCCGCCGCCGCAGATAAGAAGAGGCTTCTTAGACTCGCTGATCATCTTGATAAGGATATCGATGTCGTTGTTGTCTACTCTCGGCATATCGAATTTGTATAAAGACTTCTGAAGAAGTCTTGCGATCCTGCCGGAAGCATAATGTTCGCTGCGGGGTACTGGGGTATACTCTGCCTTTTCAGCCGTAACATTTTTTACGATATCAATAAGGACAGGACCGGGACGTCCGCTTCTTGCCACTGCGAAGGCTTCCCTGATAATGTCTGCCAGCTTATGGACATCCCTTACCATATAGTTGCATTTTGTGATCGGCATTGTAATACCTGTAATATCAACCTCCTGGAATGAGTCCTTGCCAATAAGACCTTCCGAAACGTTGCAGGTAATAAATACCACTGGTGAAGAGTCCATGTATGCTGTAGCTATACCGGTGATAAGGTTCGTGGAACCCGGACCTGAGGTTGCAAAGCATACACCTACTTTTCCGGTGCTTCTTGCATAGCCGTCAGCGGCATGGGAAGCTCCCTGTTCGTGTGATGTCAGAATATGCGTGAAACAATCCCTGTACTCGTAGAGTGCATCATAGATATTCAGGATCGTTCCTCCGGGATAGCCGAAAATAGTATCTACTTCCTGCTCCCTGAGGCATTCCAGCACAATCTGTGCTCCTGTGAGCTGCATAGTTTTCCCTCCTAAAAAATAGTTAATAACAGTTACATTAAAAAAGAAATCCTACGGCTTAAATTAATACCGTAGGATCTGCAAACTGACTTTTGAAATTGATCGTATCGCAATTAGGCATTACTTTAAGCACTAGCTGTATTCTGCTTATGCAGGACGAGGATAGCGCTCACGAGTAGTATAACGATAATTGCAGTATAAGACAACATAATAAAAATAACACCTCAATGGTTAATTGCTTACTTATATAACACTTTACCACGTTAATGTCAACTGAATTATTCAGCAGTATTATTGCTGTCATCCGCATTATCATCATGCTTCCCATCAGCCGTTGATGATGCGTCCGTCTTCATTCTTTCTTCCGCACGCTGGTCAACATCGCTGAAGAATTCACCTACTTTACCTACTCCTTCGGTAAATACCCCTCCGATCTTGCCGGCTATATCCTTTACGGTTTCCCTTTTCTTTTTTCCCGAATCCGCTGATCCGTCAACTGCATCGTCTTTTCTGATATTTTCAGATACCTTCCTGACAGTCTCGCTTATACGGTAACCTGTTTTCTTCAGGTTTTCTTTTGTTTTTCTGCCGTTTTCACTTTCGTTGTATTTTTTAAGTATTTCTTTACCGGACGCAACAGCTGTAAGGGGAGCCACAAGAATATCGGCAGCTATTTTCTGTATTCTTATCTTTGTTTTTTTCTCCATAACAATCTCCTGCTCTTCTAAATATACAATTCTCAGGTTACAGTCCTATTACCAGGATAAAGGCAACAAACAGCCACACCACAATGTTGGTTATGAGACCTATCCATGAAAATGTAAAAATTGTATCCGACCTTCTGAATGTTACACCGGGGAGTATGATACCCACAGTTGCCATGATCAGTGACAGGAAAGGAAGCAGACCTGCTATTTCCCCTGCCTGACCCTTCATGCGGACAGCAATGATTATTGAAATGACCACCAGAGCTATTGCAGCAACGGCAAGGGCTGTTGATATCATTCCCGGTCTTGAATGCTTTTTATCCGTAAACTTATATTTACGGCGTCTTTTCCTGTCAGCCCTTTTTTTCTTTCTGGCAGAACCGGGGCCGTCAGTAAGCATTTCATTTTCCGC
Source organism: Parasporobacterium sp. (assembly GCA_021443845.1). GTDB lineage: Bacteria > Bacillota > Clostridia > Lachnospirales > Lachnospiraceae > RGIG5612. The sequence continues at coordinate 11,625 of JABUTA010000020.1, read as the reverse complement.
TTTTGCAAGTTGAATCTTACTGTTTTCCAAATCCATTATGCGTTTATATACTCCAATACGGCTTTTCTGTCATTATGGGGAATGCTGTACCCGTTCATGACAATGAAATTCTCATGTCCCTTACCCAGGATCAGCAGGGAATCTCCCGGCTGCAGCATATCCATTCCTCTGTGTATGGCTTCTCTTCTGTCTGGACACACTTCATAATTGTCAAATGTGTTGCCTTCCAGCATGTCATCGATGATCTGCTGTTCCGGCTCTGTATGGGGATCATCGTCGGTAATAATGGCATAACTGCAGTTTGCAAGCACCAGCCGGGTCATTACGGGACGTTTTTCCCTCTCCCTGTCTCCCGTGCATCCGAATACAGCAAGCATTCTGCCCCGGGTAAATCCTTCTGCGGTTTTTATGATGTTCTCCACTGCATCCGGAGTATGGGCATAATCTATTACAACAGCTGCACTATTGTAAGGGATCACATCGCATCTTCCGTCCGGAGCCATGAGGCCCTCAAGAGCCTTTACTATATCCTCATGGGCCAGGCCCAGAATATCAAGAACTCCTATAACCGCAAGAGTGTTATATACATTATAATCACCCATCAGTGCAGTCCTGACTTTATATACCCCGGCTCCTGCAGAATATGTCAGTTCCGTACCTGCATCATAGCTGAAGCACTCTGCCTTATAATCTCCGGAACGGATACCATATGTGTAAGTCCTTCCCGGATTCAGCATGAACTTCTGTGCGTAAGGGTCATCGGAATTTACCAATGCCTTACCCACGGGCTTCAGATTTCTGAACAGGATCTGCTTCGCCTCGGCATATCTGTCCATGGTCTTATGATAGTCCAGATGGTCCTCCGTAAGATTGGTAAATACGGCAGCATCAAACTTAAGGGTGTTGAGCCTTCCCAGATCCAGGCCCTGGCTGGATGCCTCCAGTGCCACAGTATCAAAACCCTTCTCATGAGCCTCCAGCAAAAGTCCGTACAGCTCACATATATCCACGGATGTATTCGGAAGATCCCTGACCTTTTCCCCCAGGTAAAAACCTATGGTTCCGATGTATCCGCAGGGTCTTCCCATGCGGTTCAGTGCCTGGGCGATAAGATAGCAGGTAGTAGTCTTGCCGTTGGTTCCCGTAAGAGCTATCAGGGTCATGCTGCTTATGATATCGCCGTACTCCTTTACAAGAAGCTCTTCCAGATATTTTCTGGGATTGCCGGTATTAACGGTTTCAACATCGTACCGGCCTTCTCTGCAGACAATGCACTGTGCACCTGCAGCAATGGCCTTTGCTATATACTGATCTCCGTTGCTGGAGATACCCGGAAGGGCAACAAATGTGTCGCCCTTCTGTACTTTTCTTGAATCGGTCCTGATCATTATCTGATTACTCCAATACGGTTGATGGGCCAGTAGCAGAACAGTGCCTTGCCCAGGACATAATCTCTCGGAACATATGTATTGGTCCAGAACCTGGAGTCGTGGGAATTGTTCCGGTTGTCGCCCATTACAAAGTAACATTTTTCCGGTACCACATATGGGCCATAATCCCTGGCCTTCGGTGTGCCGTTGAGATACGGCTCTTCCAGTTCTTCACCGTTTACATATGTCACTCCGTCGATGATCTCCACCACATCCCCCGGGACACCTATAACTCTCTTGACAAAATTCTGCTTAGGGTCATCAGGATATTTGAATACGATGATGTCACCCCTCTGAGGATCCGCAAACCAGTAGGATGTTCGAAGTCCCAGCATACGTGACCCTGTCATGATGGTGGTTTCCATGGATCCCGAAGGCACATATGAATTAATGATCAGAACATTAACTATGAACAATGCAGCTCCCAGAGCTATCGCAATGTAAAGTACCCATTCCAGTATAGGATTCATTTTCTTTTTATTTTTCTTATCTTTTCCGCCTTCAGTGGTCTTCTCTGCTTCAGGTGCTGCCGCAGGAGTCCCTTCCGGGCGGACTGTTTCTAATTCTTCACTCATTAACAGTCTCCTTAGTTTTCCAGATAATCCTGGATCATTCTGCCTCGTACAGGGTTCTTCAGCTTCTTGAGAGCTTTTGCTTCTATCTGTCTGATACGCTCTCTTGTAACATTGAATACCTGCCCAACCTCTTCCAGGGTTCTGGGTCTTCCGTCTTCAAGGCCGAAACGTAGGATGATCACCTGACGTTCTCTTTCCTTAAGATCCTGAAGGAGGATATCTATCTGCTCCTTGAGCATGATATTTTCCACGCTCTGTTCAGGTGATAATGAGATCTCATCCTTAACAGTGTCGGCTACTACACCTTCTCCGTCTTCACCCTTAGGTGCTTCAAGGCTGGTAGGCTCCTTGGATATCTGCATGATCTCCAGCACCTTGCTTTCGGAAATGCCCATTTCCTCTGCAACTTCCCTTGCACTTGGCTCATAGCCCAGCTTCAGGGTAAGGTTACGCTGGATCTTTGTCATTCTGTTTATGGTTTCAACCATATGAACCGGAACACGGATGGTCCTTGCCTGATCGGCCAGGGCTCTGGTTACAGACTGTCTGATCCACCATGTAGCATATGTTGACAGCTTGAAGCCTCTCTTGTAGTCGAATTTCTCGACACCCTTCATAAGTCCCAGGTTGCCTTCCTGTATAAGGTCAAGGAAGCTTAAGCCTCTGTTGGTATATTTCTTGGCAATGTTTACAACCAGTCTCAGGTTGGATTCAATGAGCTTGTTCTTGGCATCCTCATCCCCGTCAGCCTTTGCCATGGCCAGATCCTGCTCCTCATCGGGAGTAAGAAGAGGTACTGTTCCGATTTCCTTAAGGTACATACGTACAGGATCGTCTGTTTCAATGCCGTCCAGGAGAATGATGGGATCGATATCGAGATCATCATCCTCTTCCTCCTTGATAACCTCAACCCCCAGACCTTCAAGGTATTTATAAACTTCCTCGGTCTCCTTGATGTTGAGAGGTTTCTCGGAAAACATTTCTTCGATTTCGATAATGTTGACGGATTTGCGGGATGGCTTCAACTCAGCTGCAAAATCATCCAGTACTTTTTTTGTGGTTTTTTTCATTGAAATGCCTCGGTTTCTCTGGGAGGATATAACATCCTCAGGGTTAATATTGCTGCAGTCTTCCGGCTCACTTTCCGTACCCGGTCATGACTGTTATGGCCTTATTGCAGACTTCGATCACTGCTTCCTTATGTTTTCCGCCATTTTCACCGTCACGTACCCACTGTACAGCTTTTCCGGAGCTGAAAGTAACTTTATCGGTTTTGAATTTAAGGACCGCGTCATCTAATATTTCCCGGTCTTCATTATTGCGGATCAGCATCAGGTCGATCTCTCTGCTGAACTCGGCAATATTATGGGGACGCTTCAGAAGCGCCACCTCAAACAATCCGTCCTGAAGGTCCACAGAAGGACCTGTCAGTCCTGCAAATCCTCCTACCGACATGGAATTGGTGATCATGCCCAGAAAAAAATCTCCTGTTATGATCTTACCGTTGAAGCTTACGGTCAGCTCATAGGATTCCATATTTATAAGCTGTTTTATGCCTTCTATAAGGTATGCTCCGTGGCCCAGTACTCTTTTCATTTCCTGGGGAGTAAAGCAGGACACTGCCGAAAGGGATCCCAAGGATGCCACATATGTGAAATATTCATCATTGAACCTGCCCACATCTGCCTGATACGGATGACCGTTGATGCAGATATCCGCAGCCTTCATGTAATCCTTCGGAAGTCTGAAGCCCAGGCTGGTGTCATTGGTGGAACCCATGGGAATGAAGCCTACAGGCACCTTTACAGGCGATTCCATAATGCCTGAGATTACTTCACTCAGAGTCCCGTCGCCTCCTGAACATACCACCCTTGAATAGTCCTTTGCACAGTTCTGCACCTTATTGCGTCCGTCTAAAGGACCTTTGGTGGCATAGACATCCACTTCATATCCGTTGTCACTGAAATAACCGGTTATTTCTTCGGCACAGGCAGCTATACGTCCCTTTCCGGAGTTTGGATTGTAAACAAATAATATCTTTTCCATTACAGTTCTGCTGTATATTCTTTAAGCCATTCTCTGACTTCATCATCCACCAGAGGAGCAATCACTCTGTAGACTTCTGCATGATACTCATTCAGCATCCTGAGATCTTCTGCAGTAAGATATTCCTTATCTATGGCATCCTTGTCTATCGGTATAAAGGTAAGGTTGTCAAATTCATAGAATGTTCCGTCAGATGTCTCTTTGTACACCTTAACCAGAAGCTCATTTTCCGTTCGGATGCCGAACTGTCCTTCACGGTATACCCCCGGTTCATCGGTAACTATCATGCCCGGCTCCAGCACGGCTGTAGGATGGTCATGATTGATCTTCCAGCGGATATTATGAGGTCCTTCGTGGACATTAAGGATATGTCCCACTCCGTGACCTGTACCGCATTTGTAGTCCCAGCCTTCTCTCCACATAGGCTCTCTTGCCATAATGTCAAGAACTTCACCCTGGCAGCCTTTGATGAATTTCGCATCTGCCAGCCTTAACATGGACGCCGCAGTAAGAGTAAATGCCTTCTTCTCCTCAGCGGTAACAGGACCCATTGCAAAGGTTCTGGTGATATCCGTGGTACCCTTCATATACTGTCCACCGGAATCCACCAGCAGAAATCCCTTCGGTTCTATGACTGCACAGCTGCCTCTCTTCGGGCTGTAATGCATCTGGGCAGCATTTGCTCCGTATGCGGAAATGGTACCGAAGGACAGACCGATGAATCCTTCCTGAGCACTCCTGAGGTCTTCCAGGTAATCTGCGACTGACACCTCATCCATGGGGATGGTGCCGATATTCTTCTTGAGCCAGTACATGAAATTGACCATAACGGCACTGTCCATCACCAGTGCTTCCTTCAGGCAGGCAATCTCCACAGAATTCTTGATGCCCTTCATAAGGGTGGAGGGATTGGCAATGTCGATTATGTCAGCACCTTTTTCCTTATAATATCTGTAGGTATCAAAGCTGATCCTTGACACATCCATGAGGACAGTGTCATATCCTTCAATGCACAGGCATTTCGGTGAATATTCTCCTTTTTCAAACGGAATATCCGGAAGCTCAGCTCCAGTATACAGCTTCACCCTGTCCCTTGTGATGGCAGCATAAGCGAACTGTACCGGATTATTCTCCACATCATCGGCACGAAGGTTGAATATCCATGCTATATCATCCAGGGAATTGATGATATACAGGTAATCTGTTCCCTCTTTTACGTGACCTTCCAGTTCCTTCCTGATGCGGGAGATCTTGGACCCGGCAGTCTCTCCCACAGACTCGAAGGGAAGCTCATAGATATCGGTAAATATCTGTTCAGGCCGGTCTGTCCATATCTCACCGGCCAGATCCCTGTCACACTTAACGTCACCGGAAAATCTGTTTCCGAACCATGCGGGAACCACACTTCCGTCAAATCCAAGTACCTTGCCCCGGGACTTTTCCACAAGAAAATCATAAAGCTCCGGAACCCCGGGCTCACCTATCTTCATGAGTTCGATTCCCGAACCCTCCAGCTGGTTGGCCGCCTGTATGAAATATCTTCCGTCTGCAAAAAGCCATGCCTGATCCTTTGTGACAACCACGGAGCCTGCAGATCCGGTGAAACCACTGATGAAGCTGATGCACTTGAAATGAGGCGCAACATATTCGCTGTTATGACAGTCGCTCATGGGAATGTAATATACATCAATTCCAGCTTCTGTCATTTTTTCACGCAGTCTGTCAACACGTTCTGTATATATATTCATATTTATTCCTCTTAAACTGCAAAATGTGCCGTATACTTTATATCACAAGTTCACAAATAATAAAACTCTTTTCTGTTCATTTCTAAGTATTTTACTTGAAGCACATTTTCAAATGGATTATAATGTCTCCCATATTTAATGAAACAAGGGGATAAAACCGTGAAAAGAACAGAAATTTACAGCATATTCAGCAGTGCTCCCGCAGACGGAAGCATGATCACCGTTGCGGGATGGGTAAGAACTTCCAGAGAGTCCAAGAACGTAGGCTTCCTCGAGATCAATGACGGAAGCTGCTTCGGGAATCTTCAGATAATCATAGATGCACAGGCTTTTGATAATTTCAAGGAACTTGCAAACCTTCCTGTAGGAAGTGCAGTTATAGTAAACGGCAAAGTGGTGCTTACACCGGGGGCAAAACAGCCTCTGGAGATACACGCTGCAGAGGTGACCATCGAGGGAACCTGCGACAGCGACTACCCTCTTCAGAAGAAGCGCCATACACTGGAGTTCCTGAGAACCATCCCTCATTTAAGAGCCCGTTCAAACACCTACAGTGCGGTATTCAGAGTAAGATCGGAAGCAGCATATGCTCTTCACAGCTTCTTCAACAGCAACCGCTTCGTATATGTAAACACACCCCTTATCACAGGCAGTGACTGCGAAGGTGCGGGAGAAATGTTCCGTGTAACCACGCTGGATCCTGCAAACCCGCCTATGACAGAAGACGGCAAGGTAGACTTCTCCCAGGACTTCTTCGGTCAGGAAACCAACCTTACAGTATCAGGACAGCTGGAAGCAGAAGGCTTCGCACTGGCTTTCGGTAAGGTATACACCTTCGGACCTACGTTCCGTGCAGAAAAGTCCAACACCGCCCGTCATGCAGCAGAATTCTGGATGGTAGAGCCGGAAATGGCATTTGCAGACCTGGAAGATGATATGACCACAGCAGAAGCCATGATCAAGTATGTTGTAAAACATCTTCTCAGCACCTGCTCTGCAGAGCTTACCTTCTTCAACAACTTCTATGACAAGACTCTTCTGGAAAGGCTCAACAACCTTATCTCCTCAGAGTTCGGCCGTGTAAGCTACACAGAGGCAGTTGAAATCCTGAAGGCCCACAACGAAGAATTTGAATACAAGGTTGACTGGGGAACAGACCTTCAGACAGAGCATGAAAGATTCCTTACCGAAAAGATCTATCAGAAGCCTGTATTCGTATATAACTATCCGAAGGAGATCAAGTCCTTCTATATGTATCAGAATGATGACGGAAAGACAGTAGCAGCAGCAGATATGCTGGTACCCGGCGTAGGTGAACTCATCGGCGGCAGCCAGAGAGAAACCCGTTATGACCTTCTTATGAACAGGATTAAAGAACTTGGTCTGAATGAAGAACAGTACCGCTGGTATCTGGATCTGAGACGTTTCGGTTCAGCCACCCATTCAGGCTTCGGTCTGGGATTCGAAAGACTCATCATGTATGTAACAGGCATCAGCAACATCCGTGACGTGGAACTTTACCCAAGATGCACAGGAAAGCTCGTATAAAGACATAAAATATAGATTTTTAAGGCCGGCTTATCGCCGGCCTGTTTTTATATTATTTCTGCATGCTTTATTTCCCCAGGCTGCTCCTTACCGAATGCGCCTTATAATGCCCGTAAATTTATCACCGCTGCGTGGCGGTTAAATATATTCCATGCTGCCACTGCCATCTTCGCAGCTTACCCGGGCCATTGCTCCGTTAACGGTCACGAACTGGGGACCTCTGTGACCTATGTCAGCTCCGGTGATCACCGGCACCTTCAGCTCGGAAAGCCGTTCTTTCAGCACATCCTCGTAGGACGGCAGAGGCGTTCCGTCATAGGCCTCGTTATTATAGAACAGCTGCCGTCCGAAGATGATACCCTTCGTATACCGGAACCATCCCATTTCCTTCAGCTTCCACAGGCCCTCCATCATATTTTCAAACTGCAGGGCAAAGCTTTCCATGTACCAGATGATACCGTCATCCTTGTATTTTTCAATAAACTCACAGGCTCCGTCATAGGGAGTTCCTGCAATATTCAGCAGCACATCCAGGCATCCGCCTATGAGCCTGCCGGTGAATTCACATTTTCCGTCAGCAGATGTGATGCATTTCCAGTTAACAGGAATATCGGCAGTGTAGCCCTCCAGCCCGGTCTCCCTCTTTCCGAAGCCGTCCTGGTATTTATCAAAGCTGTCCTGGATTTTGCATTTTCCTTCCAGCACCTCCAGCCCTCTGGACACACTCAGATGCCAGGGCTCCATGCCGAAGTCTCCGAAGTTGGCACCGTATGCAGTAGCTACATCACACTTTGTGGTGAGATAGAACAGTATGGAGGTATTGTCAGAATAGCCCTGGATCCACTTTGGGTTCTTCAGGAAGGTCTCCGTATCCACGTACCTGAGCATTTCCGCCAGAAAATCACCGCCTCCGGCAGAATATATTCCCTTAACAGAGGGATCGGCACACAATGCATTGAACTGTGCTGCCCTTTCCCGGCCTGATGAGCTTCTTCCGAACCTGTCCGCATCATTGAAAACATTTGGGGTAAATATCACATTGTATCCCTTCTTTTTCAGCTGTGCCGCGCCGTTTCTGAACCTTATCTTATCTGTATCCTTATCTGCGGGATGGCTCATGGCTGTCACCCCGATGGTATCCCCTTTTTTCAGAGATTCAGGAAAAATCATATATGCCTCCTGTTATTGTTCCAGCAATATCCCCCTGCCCAGCTCCAGGGAATAGATAACCCGCCGGGCTACCTTAAGTCCCAGGCTGTTTTCCAGAACCTGAGCGTAGGCATCTAACTGAGGACTGTATTTCTTTTTGTAATATTCCACATCCGACGTTCTGTCAGTCTTATAGTCCACCAGAACTATTTGCTTCGGACCGTCATCCGGTTTTTCGATAAAATAAGCATCTATAATACCCTGTACCAGCAGCAGTTCCTCATCAGGAACATCAGATTCGTAATCTGCCCCGGTGAGTGTCTTTTCTTTATTGATATCCACAACAGTTCCCATAACGAACTGTTTTTCCCGGAACAGTCTGCCTTCCCGGAAAGCCTGCCCCATATGTATGCCGATGTCAGAACCCAGGAATGTCCGGATCATATCCGGATCCACAGCTGCTGCCTCAGCCTCCGTAAGCTTTCCTTTCTTCTTCAGCTCCTCTATCTGTTCAGCAGGATTTCTGTCATAGTCCAGAAGCTCAAAGAAATGATGATATGCATTGCCCCGCTCGGCACCGGTGAGCCTCCCGGCGGAAGTTCGCTGCTCCTCAGCCTCTCCGTGAAGGTCCCCCTCGCTCCGGGGCATGGCTGCGGATATTCTGTCCGAAGGCTGTACATCTTTGTTTTCCATGGCAGATGCTGTGATCTTACCCTGTATGAAAGCCGCTTTCCTGAATGGGTAAATATAACCGCACTGAGCCCGAAGGTCTGAAATATCAGTATCCTCTCTCTGAAGCCTTTCAATATACTGCCTCAGCAGCTCATTGCTGATTGTTTCATCAGCACGGCTTTCTTCCACATCCTCCGGTTCCTGATATTCCATGCGGAACAGTTCCGATGTATCCTTATCCCTGTGAAGAGCCAGCCCCAGCACCTTCAGATAGCTGTCTGATTTCATTATATCCCCGGCTTCCATGCACTCAGGGCTGCCTGCAGAAGCTGCCTTCCATTTTTCCGTGCTGTTATCCAGAAACTTTTCACATCCTGTCATGATCAGCTTCTCCTTTGCTCTTGTCATAGCCACGTAAAGAAGCCTCATTTCTTCTGCGTATGTGTTTATCTTCTGCTGATACTTTATGGTCTGCTGGATGGCGGTTTTCTTTATCACCCGGGTATCGGTGTTCCTGAACTCAAGTCCCGTTCCCATGAATCTGTCCGGGACGATCCCGGCATTCACATCGGTAACATTGTACTGTTTTCCGCAGCCTGCCACAATGACTACTCTGAACTCCAGTCCCTTCGACTTGTGAATGGTCATCATGCTGACAGCATCAGCTCCCGCATCCAGAGCATTTACTGTACCGAAATCAATTCCGTTTTCCTTAAGTCCCTGTATATATCTGATAAAATTGAACAGTCCCGTATAGCTTCCTGCGGCAAATGCTTCCGCCCTGGTCCTGAGAAATTCGATATTTGCCTTTCTGCTGCTGCCCTGGGGCATTGCCTCAAATATACAGTCCAGTCCGGAATCCTCCAGTACAAACTCTATGAAATCACATATTTCCATATAGGAGGCCATGTCCCGCCACTGCTCCAGTCTGGTAAGGAATCCCGAAAACCTGCTGCCCCGGGCATCATCAGCCTTGGATGCCGCATATTCCCTGAGACATTCGTACATGCTTTTATCCCGGCTGCCGGCCATTCTTATACCTGCCAGCTCATCAGGTGAAGCATTGCACAAAGGGCTGTAAAGCACTGCCGTAAGAGGAATATCCTGAAAAGGATTGTCAATGATCCGGAGGAGGTCCAGGGTAAGCCTTATCTCCATGGAATCGAAGAAGCCTTTGCCGGAGGTTTTGATCACAGGGATTCCCCTGGTGTACAGGAGCTGCTCCAGCTGGGGATTGTCGGAATTCCTGGTAAGGATGCAGATATCGGACAGCCTGTATCCTTCAGATACCAGACCCTCTATCCTGCGGACTATGTGATATGCCTCCAGCATCCTGCCCTGCTCTCCCCCGGCTTTGATAAAGGTTATTTCCGGAATGAATGCAGGATCCGTGTCTTCGGCACTTCCGTACAGACCTCCGTATACCAGATCATGCTTCTGTTTTATATAATCAATTCCCCCAACAGACTCCGTCATTACCCGGCGGAACACCAGATTGACGGTATCCAGCACCTCTCTGCGGCTCCGGTAGTTTCTGTCCAGAGTAATAAGCATGCCCGGACCTCCGGTACCGTCCGGGGTGTAGGTGTTCAGCTTTTCCGTGAACAGATCAGGGCATGCCATACGGAAACCGTAGATGCTCTGCTTTACATCACCCACCATAAAGACATCCGGGCGACTGAAGCGCTCTGCGGACAATGCCTTTATCAGCTCCTCCTGGAGCATGTTGGTATCCTGATACTCATCTACTATTATCTGGTCCAGGCTCCGGGCCATTATATCGGCAGTCTCTGTATAAACGGCATTTCCCTTTTTATCTCTCTTTATATTTCCGGCTTCATCATATTCCACCAGAACCTGAAGGGCGTAATGGGCAATGTCAGAAAAGTCCGCTATATTCCTTTCTTTCTTTGCATCCCTGAAAGCCCGGCTGAACTTAACGGTCACATCAGATATAACCGCTGCCACCTTTCTGCAGGCTTTCATCTGACCGTACAGATCCTCCATATCGCCGTAAAGAAATTCATCACTCAGGGATTTCAGCTGGGCTTTGACCTCGTCAAGAAGGGCCTTTCCCCTGTTTTTCAGTTCCTCATCCACTCCGTCTTTTTTGGATATGGACGGTGCCCTTCCCAGTGATTTCAGGAATTCCTTAATGCTGTTTGCCCTGTTTACCTGAATCTCATCCTCCAGCTTGTCCATCAGATCAATATACCTGTTGAATGTATCAGCATATTTATAAGGACCATAGTTCATTTCTGAAATCTGCAGTCCTTTTTCTGCCAGATGTTTTATCTCATCCTGCTTTGCAATGACTATCCTGCCGTATAATTTCAGCCAGTCCACCATGCCGGCAGGATACGGATCATCGGATTCATTCAGCTGAGCCGCCCTTTCATAGGGCAGCACACAGGCCCTGAGCCAGGCCTCAGGTTCCGGATGGCTTTCGGAAAAAGT
>JABUTA010000209.1 GCA_021443845.1 Parasporobacterium sp. | reverse complement strand
CAGAGCAAAACCATACAAAACGAAAATGGTACCATAGACCCATAGTAAACAAAAATAAAGAATAGTATAATCACGAATATAGAGGGGTACAGGTGTAGTTTCAAGGGTTCAAGTTTCATGTGAGGTTTCTTATGAGCAACAAATTGTTGAATAAAGACTGGGAAAAAATCAATGAAATTATCCTTCAGATGAACAGCGAGGATGATGTTCTCAAAGCCTTTAACACTTTCCTGTTAGACATAGAGAAACTGATTCCTTATGAAAAAGCATGCGTATACTTCTACGATTTGTCAGAGTCTAATATCGTAAACAACTATCTGGGACAAGGATTCAGCGATAAGGAACTGGTGGACTATGAGCGCTACTACTGCAACATTGATGACGTGGTAGATAAGATGATGCCAAACAAGAAAGTCGTTATCAGAAGCACCGATGCCTTTGACATTGGTAAGCGTCAGGAAACAGAGTATTTCATAGACTACGTGGTTCCGGCCCGTACTAAAGTTTCACTGGACACCAACTTCAGATGGAATCTCAAGAACAGAGAATTCTGCATCGGCTCACTGGATCTTTTTCGTGATGAAAAGGATGTAGATTTTACAGAAAGGGAAATAGAAATCTGCAAAATTTTCCAGCCCCATATTGAACTCAAGGCGTCAAACTATTCCTTCCTGTTCGACAACATGGCCCACAAATACGAATTTACAAGCGCGGAACAGGACATAGCTACGCTGATTCTCAAGGGATACTCAAACGAGGAGATAGCAGAAGAGAAGTTCATCACAATATCCACAGTCAAGAAACACGTATCAAAAATTCTTGAAAAATCAGACACGAAAACGCGCATAGAATTTATATGCAAGGCGTCAACTCAGAATAAATAAAACCAGAATAAATAACAAAGGAGGCTAATGCAATGAAAGACATTATTTCTGTAGCAGTTGTTAACTTCAAAGTAAAAGCTGCCGACAAGGAAAACAATCTGTCCAGAATCTGCGGCTATGCTGAAGCGGCAGCTAAACGTGGCGCAGATCTGATATTGTTTCCGGAAATGTGCCTGTACGGATATGACTATTATGTTGACGAAAACATTCCTCAGGCCGAAAAAATTCAGACAGCAGAAACAATTGACGGACCATCATGTCAGGCAATTGCAGAGATTACCAAGAAATACGGCATCTATGCAGTAATAGGTATGGCAGAAAGACAGGATGAAGTATTATACAATTCTGCAGTTGCAATAGGACCGGAGGGAGTGATCGGTTCATACCGTAAAATGCATCCGTTTGAAACGGAGAGCATATGGTGTGAGAAAGGAACAAAGCCTTTTATGTTTGATACACCTTGGGGTCCGGTATCAGTAGGAATCTGCTTCGATACTTATCAGTTCCCGGAACTGCAGAGATACTACTGCGGACAGGGAAGCAGGCTGTACCTCAACCCGACTGCAGTTATAGAAGAGATTCCTAAAGAAGGAAGCAGACAGGCATTTATCGATTACTATGCTCCGACTCTCGAATACGGAGTACTATGCAACACAATTTATGTTGCCAGCGCTAACCTTTGCGGTACAGATATTGTGGACTACTTCGGAGGCGGCAGCTGCGTAATAGGACCTAAGATTACGCCATTCTACGAAACAAATCTTCACTACTATGCAGGAGACAAAGACAACGTTCAGGAAGAAATGTTCATTGCAACAATCGACCTGTCACTGGCAGAAAGACGTCTGTTCGTAGACAAAGAAATCACAGGCGTACCTGACTACAGACCGGACATCTATAAGACATTTTTATAATACGAAAAAAGTAATCATGCATTATTAAAATCAAGAAAGGAGAAACAAAATGGAAGACAACACTTTAAAACGTACCATGAAACTCAGCCATCTGGTAATTTTTGGCGTAGCGTTCCTGACTCCGATGATTGCATACACAATCTACGGCGTTATTTCAACCGCATCACACGGTGTTGAAACGGGAGCTGTTCTGTTCGCTACAGTAGCAATGCTGTTTACAGCATTAAGTTACGGACACATGGCAAAAGCATATCCTACAGCCGGCTCAGCTTATACTTATACAAGAAAGGCACTTAACTCCAAGCTGGGAGTGCTGGCAGGATGGATTGTTCTGTTAGGATATATTTTCTTCCCAATGGCAATCTGGCTCATTGGAGCAGCTTACTTCAACGCAGCCGTGCCTGCAGTTCCTTCATGGATATGGCTCATTCTGTTCATCGTTGTTACATCAGGCATAAACATCATAGGAATGGAAGTAGGAACAAAGGTTAATTTCGTAATGGTAGGAATCCAGGTTGTAATTATCGTTGCATTCCTGATTTTCACAATCAAGGCAGTTACAGAAGGCCTTGGTGAAGGAACATTGGCATCATTCTCACCGTTCCACAACCCTAACATTGACTTCAGCTTCACAGTTGCCGGAGCCGCAGCAGCATGCTACTGCTTCCTGGGATTTGACGCTCTTACAACATTTACAGAAGATGCTATAGATCCGACCAAAAACATTCCGAGAGCAATAATCCTGACATTAGTAGTATGCGGTGCAATATTCGTTGTTGTAACATACTTCACTCATCTGGCACATCCATCATTCGAATATGCTAATCCGGACAACGCAGCATACGAAATCGCCAAGCAGGTAGCACCTTCAGCATTTGGCGCAATATTCCTTATCGGAACTATAATCGGACAGTTTGCTGCAGGTCTGTCAGCTCAGGCAAGCGGCGCCCGCCTCTTATACGCAATGGGTAGAGACGGAGTTATGCCTAAAAAATTCTTCGGCAAGCTCAACGCCAAG
>JABUTA010000208.1 GCA_021443845.1 Parasporobacterium sp. | reverse complement strand
GTAGAGAGCAGTAATCATCATTACAATAAATGCGAAAACAATTAATGCGGATACTACAGTTATCCAGACTCCTGTTGATTTGACTTTTCCTTTTGCTTCCTCCAGCCATTTATCAGCATAGTTAGACATCATCAATGCATTGTCAGCATTTTCAGAATGAAGTAATAGTTTGTTAATGCATAATTTCGATGGGAAGTCATAACCGCAACTTTTCATTGCCATTGCAAGTGACTGTCCAAGTAAAACATATCTCCTGATTTCTTTTATTCGTTCGAGTAGCCATCTGTTTTGAGTGCTGTTTTTCTCCAGCCTTTCCAGTGCTTTTGCAACGGGAATATCAATACTTAACATGGAGGCCATGTTGAAGAGAAAACTTACACCATTAAATGTTTTATAAAGTGACCAGGGGGGAATGTAATCAAGATACTGACGCCCCGGTCCTGTATAACGCGCAAGCGAATATCTGATCAGGAAAAACAGTACGATGCAGAAGCAGAGAATATACGTTCCGTTTTCTATCAGGAAACCAGACGTATCTGTCAGTAATCGCATAGAACTTGTCCAGCGTTCTTTCGGTGCGAGAGAAAGGAAAACAGGTGTTATGGTATCGTGGACCATATACATGTTTGCCAGACAACCAAAAACCAGTACGGATGGATAAATCATCGACATAACAAGAGTCATTGTCATTTCAGAACGACTTCTGACAATTTTTATGGCCTGAACTAACCCTCCCGCAAGGTCGCCGCGAATTTCACCGCTGGATATTAGTTGATATTCATCCTCCTTTATATATTTTTTTAATGCTGAAGATATTGCCCCTGTGTTATTCAGTGCATTAAGGCACTCACAACAAATATAGTAGGTTGCAGAAGACCCCGTTTTCTTCCCGTAGTCTGTTTCTACATCAATCAGGTGTGTAAGAGCACGCTTTACATTTATGCCATCATTTAACATTCCAGATAAATCTTCATATAAACTTATTCTGGAATACCTGAATGTGTATTTTGCCAGCCAGTGGGATATTCCAGAGAAATCAATTTCTATCGAATTGAGTTTCTCAAATATATCTTTTATCGCCATGTCCCCTCCGGGAGCATTGAGTATTTATCTTCGTCAATGGGGGATATGAAGTGTGCGGACAGCGGATCTACCAGGCCATGATTAATCAGGTGTAATAAGTGCTGATTACGGGTAATTCCTCCAAGTTCATAGTGCCAGTATGATTTTGCTTCCAGACGCCCGGACTGACGATACAACTGAAAAAAACGTGCGTCGGGTGAGACGACTTCTGCTATAACCGTCCTTCCCGTTACGCCTTTATAACAGTGCTCACAACCGTCAAGATTGCGCAACCGGACCTGTTCCGGCAGGCAGTTTTCCTCAATGAGTTTCCGTTCTCCTGTACTCAGTTTGTCTGCCATTTCAGCATAAGTGCGCTTACAGTAAGGACAGAGTTTTTGTACCAGTCGTTGACTCAGCAGACCGATAAACAGAAGAGGATCTGCAATCAGCCTGGCCTGAATATTCTCCATTTCAAGGCGCTCAATAATATTCAGGGCATCGTTGGCGTGTAAGGTCGTCAACAGAAGGTGGCCTGTCATCGAGGCTTTGATTGCTGCTAATGCCGATGCGTGATCACGAATTTCGCCGTTCAGTATCGCGTCTGGATCAAGTCGCATAGCGGATTTAATCGCGTCAACCCAGCCATCGACGGAATCCCTGACTGCCGTCTGTATTGCGCCGGGAATGCGGCCCTCCGGCGGTGATTCAATGGTGAAAAGGCGTTTTCGGGGGAGACGCATATTATCGTTATGGTTGAAACCAAACGTGCTCAGATAGGCTTCTGAAGCCGTTCTCAGAGTCGTTGACTTACCGGACCCTGTAGGGCCGGCTAAAACGATAATTCCTTCCGGGCGTTGTAACATTCGCCTGATTGTCTGGATTTGTTGTGGCATGTAGCCAAGTTCTTCGAAAGTGGGAATATCCGCGCTGTCATCTGTAATCAGGCGGAAGACCGCGTACACACCACCCACGCACGGATAATGCGAATAGCGCGCCCCAAAAAGATTTACAGGCTTCAGAAAATTCTCTGCGATACGTGCATCCTGCGGTATTGCTGGGTCAAACTGCGTACCTTTGATAACATCGCTCATTCCAGAATAGGCAGCACCCAGCAATTCCAGCCCTTCTTTACGCGGGATGACATCCAGAATTTCCAGTTCCCCATGCACGCGTGCTTCGACATAAGTGAACTCGGAACCGTCCCGACCAGGTGTGATGTGCAAATCGGAACTTCCCAGGTTGTTTGCTTTCGCCAGGTAGCTAATAACCTTTTCCTGGTTGCTGTTTAAGTGTTGTGATGAGTTTGAATCAGACCTTCTTTCGCTGTCCTGGTAGCGGGATGCGATAACATCAAGAGTGGTCCAGGTTATATTTACCTTTCCGGGATATTTAACATTCAGAGTGCCAATATAAGCCTGAACAGCACGCTGTCCTTTACTGTTATCAGCGATATAAACATGAACAGGTTTATCGTCTTTTTCAGATATACTGACGTATACAACATCAGAAATATCTTTTCCGGGATAGTCTGCGTCAGAAAAAAACATTATGTGTCGTCTCTTTCAATAGCATTAAAGAATAAGCTGGCGTTTCTCTGTACCATTCTGAATCCAGACGCCATTACCAGTGATTGATGCCACCTTATAAGAAGTACCAGGAATACTTTGCCCGACCTTGACATCAGTTACTGACCCGTCCAGGAGAGAAATTAGTGCTGACATTTGTTGTGGTGTATACTCTTTATTTGTAGTGT